>JAICJP010000329.1 GCA_025928375.1 Candidatus Sulfotelmatobacter sp. | reverse complement strand
GGCTGTGAAAGCTGCGCGTAAAGCGTTCGACCATGGCGCATGGCGCCGCCTGACAGCATCCGAACGCGGCCGCCTGATATGGAAGCTCGCCGATCTTCTCGAGCAGCATACCGAGGAGTTCGCGTACCTCGAAAGCCTTGACAATGGCAAGCCGCTCAATGTCGCCAAAGCCGCGGATGTCCCGCTCGCCGTAGATATGTTCCGCTACATGGCTGGCTGGACTACCAAGCTTGAGGGCAACACGATTCCCTTGTCAGTTCCCTACACTCCGGGGGCGAAGTACCTCGCCTACACTCTGCGGGAACCGGTCGGGGTCGTTGGACAAATCATTCCGTGGAATTTCCCGCTGCTAATGGCGGCCTGGAAGCTGGGGCCGGCGCTGGCAACGGGCTGCACGGTCGTGTTGAAGCCTGCGGAGCAAACTCCGCTCTCCGCGTTACGATTGGGCGAACTCATCTTGGAAGCCGGATTCCCCGGGGGCGTGGTGAATATCGTTCCTGGATATGGCGAAACCGCCGGAGCCGCGCTGGCAGCCCATGCCGACGTGGATAAGGTCGCCTTCACCGGATCGACGGAAGTCGGAAAGCTGATCGTACATGCGGCCACAGGCAACCTGAAGAAAGTCTCCCTGGAACTGGGCGGGAAGTCTCCCAACGTTGTCTTCAAAGACGCCGATCTTGAAACCGCCATTCCCGGAGCAGCCAGCGCCATCTTCTTCAACCACGGGCAGTGCTGCTGCGCTGGGTCCCGGTTATACGTGGAGAAGGGTGTCTACGATCAGGTGGTCGAGGGTGTCGCCCAACACGCCAAGAAAATCAAGGTTGGCTCCGGACTCGAACCTGATACGCAAATGGGTCCGCTGGTTTCGGAGGAGCAACTGAATCGAGTCTGCGGCTATCTCGAGTCGGGATTCTCCGAGGGGGCCAAGGCCGTGGCCGGTGGCCACAAAGCTGGCGACCGCGGGTACTTCGTCGAGCCCACAGTGCTGGTCAACACTAACGAGGACATGAAAGTTGTGCAGGAAGAAATCTTCGGACCAGTGGTGACGGCCATGCCGTTCACCGATCCCGAGGAGATCATCCCGCGCGCCAATGACAGCGACTACGGCCTTGCCGCTGCCGTATGGACGCGCGACATCGGCAAGGCGCACCTTGTGGCCGAGCAACTTCGCGCGGGCACTGTCTGGATCAACTGCTACAACATCTTCGATGCCGGCCTGCCGTTCGGAGGGTACAAGCAATCCGGCTGGGGCCGCGAAATGGGCCACGATGCTCTCAACCTGTACACGCAAACCAAAGCTGTTTGCGCCAGAATCGCCTAGCTTCAGCAAAAGGCCGGTAGTTTCGAACCACCGGCCTTTTATTTATGCATTCGCGGATTTCTTATCGTTCCATCAGTAGAACCTTTTCGGCATCATCCACTTCCGTCAACTTCACTTCGATCACTTCATTCATGGTTGTTTGCACGTTGCGACCCACGAACGTAGCCTCCACCGGAATTTCCCGATGACCCCGGTCAATCAACACGCAGAGCTGCACCCGCTGCGGGCGCCCATGCGAGAACAATGCATCCAGCGCAGCGCGCGTCGTTCGGCCCGTGAACAGCACATCGTCTACCAGGACGATATTCTTGCCTTCGATGTCGAATCCAATCTCTTTTTCCTGCACCACGGGCTTGGGACCCAGGGTGGAGAGATCGTCACGATAGAAAGTGATGTCCAATGTTCCCACCGGCACTTTGGCATTCTCGATCCTGGTGATGATCTTACCCAGCCGTTCGGCCAGCGGCACGCCTCGGCGGCGAATCCCTACCAGGCCTAGTCCGGAGACCCCGTCGTTCTTTTCCACGATTTCATAGGCGAGCCGCACCAGCGTACGTTCAATTTCCGATGCGGACATCAGCTGCGCTTTCTGATGAAGTCCTGTCTTCTTCACGGGAGTTTTTGCGTTCATTAGCAGGTATGCCTCGGCCGCCGTAAGCCGGCACCTCAATGTATGCAACCCGGCTTGTATCGGTCAAGCGCGACAGGCTGAGAGTGGATGACTTGGGCGGTCAGGCACGCATACCTTACGACTTCTCGGGAATGACTTCCGCCGCGTTGAGAGCGACAATACTCTGCGATGCCGCGCTGGGACACGGTGTTTTCACCAGGCGGCAAAGTGGCGGTTTGCCTTCGCGTGCCGCTATGAGAGTGATGGCCTCCGAAGAAGCATGAGCACTTTCCCCGGGAACGATGCCGACTCCCTGATTTCTTCCCATGCCCTTCGCCATATAAAGCGCGGCATCCGCCAGCGCAATGGATTCTTCCGGACAAATTGCCTCAAACGCCGAGCGGCACCATGGATATGCGGCCCAGCCCACCGAGCAAGTTTTCCTCACCGATATTCCATGGCCAAGATCGAACGGTTCGGAGGCCATAACCTCGAGCACGCGGCTGCAGAACGCAGGTGTGCCGGAGGGATCGGTCGAGCGGCTCATGATCAGAAACTCTTCGCCGCCCCAACGCACCAGCACATCGGACTTTCGAACCACCGTAGAGAGCCGCTGAGCGACCAATTGCAGCAATCGATCGCCCGCGGGGTGCCCGTAGAGATCGTTGACCTGCTTGAAGAAGTCGACATCCACCATGATGAACACCAGATCGCGATGGTCCATCTTGCGGATCTCAGAACCTTTCGCGCGCTGGTAATTTCGCAGCACCTGTCCGGCTTCGGCCGTAAGGATCTCCTCGAGGTAGCGCCGGTTCCATACGCCGGTCAGCACATCGGTAAAGGAAATCTCCTGCAGTTCGAGATTCTTACGCTGAAGTTCGAGACTGTGCCAGCGCAGCGACTGTTCCTTATTTTCAAGTTCGTCTTTCAGGCGGCAGGTTTCGTCCAGATTTTGACGCGACAAGCGCAGCAAGCTGAGCAGTTCCTGATCAAGGAGATGTTGCTTCACGAATACCAGTGCGCCCAGGACCACCATGACCGCCACGGTCAGCAGCATACGGTAGCTGCGAACTGCCTGTGGAGCATTCCCCCCGAATTCGGCCCATGCCATCATCAGCGGAGTAATAAAAACTGCGATCATGGCGAGTCGCGCTTTCCAGATTCCGAATCCGCGCGCCGCCGGTCCTTCCGCTACAGTTTCTGTTTCGACATCGCGTGCCAGAAAACCAATGCGCACAAACCACGCCATGGCCGCGATCAGCGGCACGTCAAATACGCTTCCCGTGTAATACAGGTGTAGATCGATGGCCTCACTAGCGGTCAACGAGGCCACGCAGTAGGTCAAGCTTGCCGCAAAAAAATGAAAATAGATGTTTCTCCATTCGCCCCGGCTTCGCCGCCACACCAGCAGCAAGCCCGCTGCCAGTGCGAGTTCTTCGCTGACGTACAGCAGATCAAAACTGCGGCCGTACGTTGTTTCCACCGGATGCACGTATTGCCACGGGATTACTACAAACAAGTAAAGGAAGAGCCACCAGGTAAGCAGCAGAGTGAAATCGAGCGTATCCACCCGGATGCCGTGGTCATCGTGCTGCACATGGGGCAAGATGGCCAGCGCGGCCATCATGGGCACAATATGTAAAAACAGAATTACATCGCCGACGAATGGATTGGGCGCTTCCTGGCGCAAATAGACTTCGAAATAAGTCCACATCAGCTGGGAAGCAAGCCACAAGCCGAGTCCCATGGTCATCAGCGCCCAGAAAAGGCGGTTCTTGGGAGATGCGCGCCGAAAGTTCGTGAAAAATACCAGGGTGGCCGCGAGCAGAATGAGGTTCTGAAGAATATCGCCAAAGGCGGTCAGCGCGAAGCTGCGTCTCGCCAAAACCGATACGGCGATGTGGACGCACACCAAGGCCGCAATCCCGAGCGCCCACCCGCGTCCGTTCTTGAACGCAACTCTCCCCATAATGCGATTGTAGGTTCTGGTCCAACCGGGGCAGAGTTACTGAGGTAACGCAAAACCGTGCTGAGTTGAGGCAGGCGACGTCAGATAAGGCGGGATGAGAAATGCTCTACGAAGCGAAACACGTCGTAGAATGAGTTGTATAGCGGCACGGGCGCGATGCGGAATATGTTGGGCTCACGCCAGTCACCGATGATTCCTTGCCCCGCCAACTTGTCGCAAATACTGCGCCCGTGTTGCGGAACTCGGAGCGAAAGTTGCGCTCCCCTTCGGCCGGGCTCTGCCGGCGTAAGAATGGAGAATTTGGACAACCTCTTTTCGCGCAGAAGAAATTCCGCATAGCCGGTGAGCGCGACGCTTTTCGCTCTCAAGCGTTCCATCCCCGCTTCGGAGAAGATGTCGAGCGATGCGCGCAATGGGGCCAGCGCCAGGATCGGTGGGTTACTGAGCTGCCAACCTTGCGCTCCTTCCATGGGATCGAACTCTGGTCCCATCTGAAACCTTGTCTTCTCGTCGTGTCCCCACCAGCCGGCAAAACGCGGAACGTCCCAGGCGCGAGCGTGCCGCTGATGAACGAAACATCCGCCAGCGCACCCGGGGCCGCCATTCAGGTATTTGTAGTTGCACCAGACGGCGAAGTCGGGGCCCCAATCGTGCAAACGCAGGGGAATATTTCCGGCGGCGTGCGCGAGATCGAATCCTACGATGCATCCTTTCTTATGCCCGGCTTCGGTCACGGCCGCCAAATCTAAAGCTTGACCCGTAACGTAGTTCACACCTCCCAGCAGAATGAGCGCGATTGATTTCCCTTCCCTCTCAATCACTGCATGGATATCTTCCTCGCGCAGGCAAGCCTCGCCCGGTCGCGGCCGAAGTTCCACGAGCGATGACGACGGGTCGAAGCCGTGAAACCGAATCTGGGACTTGACCGCATACTGGTCGGAGGGAAACGCGCCGCCCTCCACCAAGATCTTGTGGCGATCCGCCGTCGGCCGGTAAAACGACACCATCATCAGGTGCAGATTTACCGTGAGCGAATTCATGACTACGACTTCTGACGGTTCGGCCCCAACCAACTCCGCGGTTTGCTGCGTCAATAAGCGGTGATAGGTGAACCATGGATTCTTGCCCGCGAAGTGTCCCTCAACCCCCAGGTCGGCCCAGTCCCGAAGTTCCTGCTCCACATACAGAGCAGCGTTCTTCGGTTCAAGTCCGAGCGAATGCCCGCACAGATAAACGCACTCGGCGCCAGTGTTCGTCTTCGGAATGTGGAACCGCTGCCGCATCGCGGCTAGAGAATCCTGCACATCCATCTGCCGAGC
>JAICJP010000429.1 GCA_025928375.1 Candidatus Sulfotelmatobacter sp. | reverse complement strand
TCAATGACCCCTGCGGGCGGCGGAGGCAGATGACGCTGGATCAATTCGCGGGTGCGTTCGTATTCGAGCTGAAACCAGTTTGTGCGGAGTCGCGCTGCTTCATCACTATCGCTGTAGTACTGGAGAACGCGCTCGCGGGATCGATCGGGCATGAATTTAGGAATTTTCGCTTTTGACAACCGTGGCGAAAAGCAGGGCCCCTGAGAAAGGACTAGCTGCCTGCGCTGGTTCGGCGCGGAACACGATACCCCAGTTGCATGGAGAGATGCCGTGCCGCGTCTTTCAAAGCTTCCAGAATGCGCGGCATGGTTTGCGCGTTGACCTGATGGATGGTTCCGCTCAATCCGAGGCTCGCTTCAATCTCGCCCTTCTGATTAAAAACTGGAGCGCCCAGGCATCTCGCCCCCAAGTTATTTTCTTCATCATCCACGGCGTATCCCAGGCTGCGCACCTTTTCCAATTCTTTGAACAGGCGCGAGGCAGAGGTAATCGTTTTCGGAGTGCGCCTCTCCATGGAACGCTCGGCAAGAATCTTTTCCACCTTCTCCTGGGGAATATGCGCGACCAGCGCTTTGCCTACGCTGGTGGCGTGAACGCGCATGCGCCGTCCGACCCAGGTGTCCATGCGAATGAATCCCTGCGGCTCAACTTTTTCGATGTACACCGCTTCGGGTCCGTCGAGGATTGCCAGATGGCAAGTGAGGTTCGTCTTTTCCATCAGGTTCCGCATAATCGGGAGGGCAACTTCGCGGACATCGATTCCGCTAAGGGCGCCGCGGCTCAGGCTCAAAATTTTCAGCCCCACGCGATATTTTCCCGTCTCCTCATCGCGGTTCAGATAATTCTGTTTCTCCAGGGTGCGTAAAATATAGCTGGCGGAACTCTTTGGAATCTGCAACTTGCGGCTGATTTCCGCGTTGCTCATCCCTTCCGGCTCCTGCGCCACCATCTCCAGCATGCTGAGAGCGCGCTCCACCGCGACCGAGGGATTTTCTTCCTTGTGGGGCATAGCAAATCGTTATGGTAACAAACCCTGTAGGCGGACAACAAATTGAATGTACGTTCAATATATTGAACATCACTATTGACCGACTGCCCGCCGCATTTTACGATCCGCCAGTATTACGAATTGTCGTTCAGCATTCTGAACACACTGGAGAGTTAGCAGATGACGCCCACCGCAGTTGCTTCCCCGGAATCCGGAGTTCTTACCAATCCTGTCAGCAGCGCGCCTGCGGAGTTCGATGCAACGCGCGATCTGCCCGCGGGCTTTATGGATTTCTTCCTTCCCCTGCACCGCAGGTTTACGCCGCGGCAACAGCAGCTTGCGCATAAGCGCACCGAGGTCCTGCAGCGTTCGCTCGAAAGCGAAAAGCCCACGCATCACTTCCCTTCCGACACGGTTCGCAACGGTTGGCGCATATCGCTGCCGGAGTGGTGCCAGGATCAGCGCAATCAGATGACGGGGCCCGCAGATGATGGCGAACTCTGCGTCAAGATGCTCAACTCGGGCGCCCCAGGAGTGATGCTCGACCTGGAAGACTCTTGCGTGAACGAGTGGAACCATCACCAGACCGGCATCGCCAACATCCTCGCCTGCCTCCGTGGCGAACTCAGTTATTACGACAAGAAGCGTGACAAGACGGTCCCCATCCAGCCCAGCAAGACCGTGCTCTTTACCCGCCCCCGTGGACTGCATCTGAGCCAGGCGGGCCTGATTCCCGGAGAACTGGTTTCCGCTTCCCTGTTCGATGTGGCTCGAGTTTTCTACGGCATTGATCCCGCGGAATTGAAACATCCGCTTTGCATCTACATTCCGAAATCCGAGTCCGCTGAAGAAGCCGTGTGGTGGCGCGATTTGTTCCAGGCGCTAGCGACCTCGCGTGGCCTGCCGCACGATTACATCAAGTGCATGGCGCTGGTGGAATCTCATCCCATGGCTTTCCAGATGGAGGAGTTCACCTACCATCTGCGCGATCACATCATTGGGCTGAACCTTGGCCGCTGGGATTACATGGCCAGCCTGATTCATTTCAACCTGGACGATCCCGATTGGGTTTTGCCCGATCGCAACACGATTCCGCATAACGTGCCGTTCTTTCAGAACCTGCGGGAACTGATCCCCGAAATCTGCCATCATCGTGGAATTCTGGCGATCGGGGGCATGACAGCGCTCTATCCCAGCCGCGAAGACGCCGAACTGAATGCGCGCGCGCTGGCAGTTCTGGAGAAGGACAAGAAGAACGAAGCCGACTGCCTGATGGATGGCGCCTGGACCGGTCACCCGGATCAGAATGCCATCGCCGTCGCACAATTCCCTTACCCCAATCAACTGCAGAGACGGCCAACAAATGCCAGCCGGTATCCCGATCTTCGCCCAGTTCCGCACGGAGTCGGAACCCGGACGGTGAACGGTACGCGAGCAGCCGTGCGCACCGTGATCCGTTACCGCCATGGAGTGCTCAGCGGGCGCGGCGCCAGCTTGCTGGACGGGTACATGGAAGATCTGGCGACCGATCGAATTTACCGTCTGATGATCGCGCAGCGCGTGATCCATCGCGAACTGGTACACGTTCTCGACGCGCAGGGAAACTCGATGAAGCACACGCCGGAGTTCATCACCCAACTATTCGATGAGGAACTCGATCGCCTGCTTCGCGAGCTTCCTTCCAACACAGACCCACAAGAGGCGGATCGTTACCGCCGTGCCCGCGAAATCAGCGAAGCCATGATCGTCAACGGAGAATTCAACCCGATCTAACTCGTCACTCACCCCAAAGAGATTTCAGGAGAAGAAAGTAATGTCCGCAAATGGAAACAGCAAGAACACGTCGACGCCCCGCCCCGAGTCCCCGTTGAATCCGCAGGAACGGACGGCGCAATACAAATTAGCGGCCCAGGCTATCGCTCATGAGTGGTCCAGCAATCCACGCTGGCGAGGAGTCGAACGCCCGTATACGGCGGATGATGTGCTGCGCCTTCGCGGCTCGATTCATATCGAGCACACGCTGGCGCGAATGGGCGCCGAGCGCTTGTGGGATCTGTTGCAGACTGAGCCGTACATCAATTCGTTGGGGGCGATGAGCGGCAACCAGGCGGTTCAGCAGGTGCAGGCCGGACTGAAGGCGATTTACGTAAGCGGCTGGCAAGTAGCCGCCGATGCCAACAACGCCGGGACCATGTATCCGGACCAAAGCCTCTACCCGGCAGATAGCGTTCCGAACCTCTGCCGACGCATTAACAACGCCCTGCAGCGCGCTGACCAGGTGCATCACGTTGAAGGAAAAGTCGCCCCTGGGCAGACGTGGTTTGCGCCGCTGGTGGCCGATGCCGAAGCTGGTTTTGGGGGAACCCTGAACGCTTTCGAACTCATGAAGGGCATGATTGAAGCGGGCGCAGCCTGCGTTCACTTCGAAGATCAACTATCTTCCGCAAAAAAATGCGGACACCTGGGCGGAAAGGTTCTGGTCCCCACGCCGGAAGCCCTTCAGAAGCTGGTCGCAGCTCGGCTGGCCGCCGACGTCATGGGCGTACCCACG
>JAICJP010000179.1 GCA_025928375.1 Candidatus Sulfotelmatobacter sp. | reverse complement strand
TTCGGGAAAGTACACGTCGCCTATATTCCGAACGGAAAAGTGATTGGCCTAAGCAAAATCCCTCGCTTGATCGAGCTTTTTTCGCGACGGCTGCAGATTCAGGAACGCCTCACGACCCAGATCGCCGAAACCATCCAGAAGATAATCCAGCCGCAGGGCGTGGGCGTAGTGATCGAAGCGCGACACCTGTGCATGATGATGCGCGGAGTAGAGAAGCAGCACTCTGCCGCGGTGACGTCGTCCATGCTGGGCTGCTTCCGCAACGAAGAGGAAACCCGGACGGAATTCCTGTCACTGATCCACCAGCGCTCGAATGGAATCTGATCGCCGGGGCTGACTGGGCGGGTGTCTCGTCGTGGATTTGATCCGCGCTTTCAGATCAGGGATTGTAGGCTGTCATGAACGCCTCAGTTTTCGTCGGCACCAGCGTGGATGGCTTCATCGCCCGTCCCCATGGCGAACTGGATTTCCTGCCCCAAGGTGGCGGTGAACCCCACGGCTACAATGAATTTATTGCGACCGTCGATGTGATCGTCATCGGCCGTAAGACATTTGAGACCGTCCTCGGTTTTTCCGGATGGCCCTATGGCAACACGCCGGTGGTTGTGCTCAGTACCCACCCTCTTGATTTTTCCAGTCTGCCAGGAGCCCGAGTCGAGCAAATGTCTGGATCTCCGGAGGAGATCGTCGTGCAACTATCGTGCCGAGGATTCCAGCACGCATACATCGACGGCGGAGTCACAATCCAGCGTTTTCTGCGGGCTGGTCTCATTCAACGCCTAACGATCACACGAGTACCCGTATTGATCGGGGAAGGTATCCCGCTGTTTGGGGCGCTCCCTCGGGACTTGAGACTGAGGCACGTACGAACTCAGCAGTACACCAGCGGTCTCGTCAAAACAGAATACGAAGTTCTCTACGGAGGCTGAACGGGGTGCCCGATGCGCTTCGGGGGAGCATTCGACTCCGCTTCGGCTGAACCGAAGCGATGCTGCTAAGATGTCGCTTCCCGATGCCGAAAACAACCCAACGCCTCAAGAGTCGCACCGCCCTGATCACCGGTGCCAGCCGCGGCATCGGGCTCGCGATTGCGCGGAAATTCGCGCAACAAGGCTGCAATCTGATCATCGCCGGACGCGACGACAAATCTCTGCGACAAGTAAGCAGGGAGCTGCTGCGTCTTAAGATTCGTGTCCTTGCCGCTTGCTGCGATGTCCGTGACCGGCATTCGGTGGACGCTTTGTTCCGCTCCATCCCCCGGGAATTCCCGCGCATCGACATCCTCATCAATAACGCGGGGATCGCACACCCAAACCTGCCAATCGATAAGCTGCCGTTTCCGGTGTGGAAAGATGTTTTCGCGACCAATGCGGACGGCATGTTCCTGGTTACGCAAGCGGCGCTGCCGCTGATGAAAAATGGCGCAACCATCGTGAACAATCTTTCGATCGCCGCCACCCGCGTTTTTCCCGGCTCCGCTGCCTACAACGCGTCGAAACACGCAGCCCGCGGTTTCACCAACACTCTCCGGGAAGAGTTGCGGCCGCGCGGCATTCGCGTCATCGGACTCGAAGCCGGCGCTACCGACACGGAAATCTGGAAGACTCTCTGGCCCCAGGCACCTCGGCGCAAAATGATGTCAGCAGAAACGGTGGCTGAAGCGGTTCTTGCCGCGGTCCTCGTTCCGCCCAACGCAACCATGGAGACCATAGAAATTCTGCCCAGCGTAGGAATGCTTTAAGCGAGCGCGGGAGCTTTCTTTTCTTCTTCTCGTACGTCCGAGTACAATGGCCGCGCCCATATCCCGGAGGACATCTCAATGTTCAAGATCCCGTTTCTCGGAATAGCCCTGCTCGCCACAACATTCGCGCTCCCGGCAACCGCCCAGGATGCGATGAAGAAAAACACACCGATCAAGCCTGCAGATCCCGAACTGAAAGTGGTCGTCGATTCCTGGAACGATATCGGTCGCAAACTGATCGCCATGGCCGAAGATTTTCCGGAAGACAAATACGACTTCAAGGCCACGCCCGCGCAGCGCAGTTTTGCCGAGCAGTTGCTACACGCAGCCGGTGCCAATTACTTTTTCATTAACCCAGTCCTCGGTAAGCAGCCTCCCGCAGAAGAAGACGTGAAGCGCGACCAGTTCAAAACCAAGGCGGAGATCGTCGCTTTCGTGAAGAAGTCCTTCGCCGACGGAGCAACAGCCATCCAGTCGAAAGGGGAGAAAGGCTTGACCAGTACAATTGAGGAGCCTTTCGGACACCAGAAAGTTCGGGTCCTCGACTACGCTTATGCCTACATCGAGCACAGCGGCGAGCACTACGGCCAGCTCGTGGTTTATTACCGCCTCGCAGGCCTGGTCCCGCCAGAGTCCCGTCCCAAGAAATAGCAGAACTCCCCGCAATCACAACGGCGCATGCCGCTCCCGAGATTGGGCGCAAAGGGGCGGCTTTTACCGTCTTTAAGCCAGCCTCATCGATATGCGTAGGGATACCTTCGCGAGCGTTCGCCAAATAGCTTTACCATAACCATCCCCGCCACGAAGCCACCCACATGGGCCCAGACGGCGACGCCCCCGACATCGTGTCCCGGCCTCACCGTTGCGAGGGAAGCCGCTCCCGCAAAGAACTGAAACACGAACCAGTATCCCAGCATGACCCAGGCCGGCAGGTAAAACACGAATACAAAGAACCACGTCAGGACGCGGGCCCGCGGATACAAAATAAAGTACGCGCCCAGCACCCCTGCGATCGCCCCGCTCGCCCCCACCGTGGGCAGGTTCGAAAAGGGATAGATCATCACTTGCGTTGCCATCGCCATCAGTCCAGAAATGATGTAAAACAGCAGGTACTTAAAATGTCCAAGGTAATCTTCAATGTTGTCGCCGAA
Source organism: Candidatus Sulfotelmatobacter sp. (assembly GCA_025928375.1). Classification (GTDB taxonomy): domain Bacteria; phylum Acidobacteriota; class Terriglobia; order Terriglobales; family Acidobacteriaceae; genus Sulfotelmatobacter. The sequence goes on along the minus strand of JAICJP010000179.1, from coordinate 6,097 downwards.
AATGTACAAAAACCACATGTTACCCAGAACATGCATCCAGCCTCCGTGGAGAAACATAGAGGTAAAGAAGGGAAGCACAATCTGCCCGAAAGAGTATGTCCGCGAGCCCTGCAAAAATGCTACGAGGTGGGCGGGCACCACCCCAAACTGTCGCGCCGTGAGATCTGCCAGGCGCGGGTCCTGCGCCATTTGCAGCCACTGCAGCACAAAAATAAAAATATTCAGCCCAATCAGGAAGCCGTTGACGTAGGGCGTGCTGTAGCGCGGCTGATCGTCTCGAATGGGAAACATGGGGTAATTTGATAATTTGGTAGTTGAGAAATGTGGTAATTGAAAACCTGATCCCTCGCCAGGCTCAATTCCTCAAATCCCCAGAAGCAAGATTCAAAATACCAAATTACGCGATTACCACATTACCACCTTCATGAATGGTGTCGTCATCATCGATAAACCCGCCGGCCTGACCTCGCACGATGTGGTGGGCCGAGCCCGCCGTTTTCTCGGCGAGCGTTCCATCGGACACCTGGGCACGCTCGATCCCATGGCAACCGGCGTACTTCCACTCGTAGTTGGCAACTTCACACGGCTGGCTCAGTTCTATTTGCATTCCGAAAAATGTTACGAGGGCACGATCCGTTTCGGGTTCGCAACCGACACCTACGATGCCGAAGGAGATCCTACCAGCTCCCCTCAGGATGTCTCGCTCGACAAAGAAAAGCTGGAGCTTGTCGCTGCGAAGTTCCGAGGAGCCATTCAGCAGGTCCCGCCGCCTTTTTCGGCAAAGAAAATTAAAGGCGTGCCCGCCTACAAACTGGCCCGCAAACACCAGGAAGTCATCCTGAACCCGGTGCAGGTGGAGGTCAAGCAACTTGAAATTCTCTCCGTGGACAAAGACCGCGTGCAATTCCGCGCGCAGGTGGCATCGGGCACCTACATGCGTTCGGTGGCTCACGACATGGGCCAACTGCTTGGTTGCGGAGCGCATTTGGAAGTTCTTCGCCGCACCGCCGTTTCGGAGTTCGGATTGGATCAGGCGTGCACGCTAGAAGTACTGGCACAGGCGGCAGGGAACAGCCATATGGACCGGACGCCTCCGTCCGCCGGTCCCCCGTTCACGGCTGAGGACCTGGGTCAATATTTCGTGCATCCCCGCAAACTTCTGCCGGACTTTCCGTCAGTGGCCGCCGATGAGACTACTGCCGCACGCATCCGCGCGGGACGTACCGTCAATCTCCCGGAGTTCTCGCGTGCCCGGCTCGTGAAAGTCTTCGTCGGACAGTCGAACCTAATCGCCATCGCGACCCGCGTTGCGGGCTCACTTTTCCATCCCAAAATTGTGCTGTGCAATTCTTGATGCTGTCGCGGTTGGGTTGTGATCTTTGAACGTTCGATTTACTCTCGGGGGGCCTCGAAGTCGACCCTTGAGAGGTGAGGGGGCTGGATGCTCATCAAGAACTTGCTCTGCTGTGCAGCACTGGTTTCGTTTTCCAGCTGGATCTGTCGCGCCCAGAACGTCGATTCCAACCTTCCGCCGGTAATTGATGTTCACGTTCATGCCATGGATGCGGATTTTCCCGGGGCGGCACCTATGTGTCCTAATACTTCACAGTTCACCGCGTCCGATCCGAAAACGAAGGAAGAGCCTTTCGGCTGGGTGAAAGAGCCGTGCACGCCCGAACTCTATCCATCTGCTCCTGGCCAGTACATGAAAGACGTACTGGCGGAGATGGAGCGGCTCAACGTCACAGCCGTGGTCTTCGGAGATCCCAAGAGCGTGCAGAAATGGAAGGAGGCCGCGCCCGCGCGAGTCATCCCGGGCACATCTTTTTCGAATGGACTCACTCCCGGTCAGCGGCTCCCGATTGATGAATTGCACAAACATTTCACCCAGGACGGATTCAAGGTGATGGGGGAAATCGGTCTGCAGTACGAAGGCATTTCGCCGAGCGATCCATCCGTGGATTCGTATTTCGCACTGGCCGAGGAACTGGATATTCCGGTCGCCATCCACATGGGCACCGGCGGCTCAGGGCGCGCCAATATCACGGTGCCGAAATTCCGCGGCTCGATGGGAGATCCCCTTCTGCTCGAGGGATTGCTGGCCCGCCATCCCAAACTGCGGGTACAAGTGATGCATGCCGGCTATCCCATGATCGACAACATGCTCACACTGCTGCAGGCGAACTCGCACGTCTATGTCGATGTCGCCGGACTGATCTGGAGTTATCCCATCAAAGAGGTCAATCGCTACATTCAGCGCCTGGTGGACGCCGGATTCGAAGATCGAGTCATGTTCGGAACTGACCAGATGATCTGGCCCAAGCTGATGGCGTACTCCATCAGCATAATCCAGAACGCGGACTACCTTACACCACAACAGAAGCGCGACATTCTCTACAACAACGCCGTCCGCTTTCTCAGGCTAGAGATCAAGAAATAAACAACTGGATGTACGTCAATACAGTTCAGTAATTTGCGTTATCGGCGTACCCCTTAAGAAAAATTTTGCTCGCGCAAAGCGGCGGTGCATCTAACTGCCGCGCATGGTGAGTGCTTGGGTCCAGCTACGCGATACGTTGCATCTCGTCCGTCAGGGCGGTCCCGCCCTGTGCAACATCGCGATCACCAATTCCTGTAATGCGACTTGTGACTTCTGCAATTTTGCCAATGGCAAGATCGCCCGCCAAAATCTGCGTTGGATCGACGTGACACAGCTCGATCGCGCGCTCGACATCCTGCATCGCCGGGGCATTCGCTACGTGAGCTTGTTCGGTGGAGAACCTCTCCTGCACCCGCAAGTTTCCGACATGATCGCCATGGCGGTCGCAAAAGGAATGGGAACATCGCTGATCACCAATGGCTGGCTGCTGCCGTCGAAGCTGGACGAACTGGCAGTCTCAGGGCTGAAGACGATCTACATTTCCATGGATGCCGCATCCGTAACGGCACACGAATCAAACCGCGGCCTGGCGCGTCTGGTGGAGCGCATCCGCGCCGCGACGGCCCGAATGCCGGAACTGGGTATAACACCAATCGCCCAGGTTGCCATGAGCAAGCTCATCAACGACTATCAAGCGCTGGGCCCGTTCCTGAGTGATCTGGGATTCGAAGCAGTTGCGTTTTCTTATCCACAAAGAATGCGCCTGGGCTCGTCGTCTCTCGCCTGGTCAGACAGTTCCAATCTCGTGAACTTCACCGATCGGGAACTGGTCTCGGCGTTTGAGGCTGTCGACGATCTCCGGCGCACATTCCCGGTCAACAATCCAAGATCATCTGTAGCCGATATGAAACGTCACTTGCTGAAAAAACCCGAGCACTTCGCGTGCTATGGCGGATACAAAAGCTTCTATATGGATTGGAATTTCAACATCTGGCGCTGCGATGCGTGGCAAAAGCCAATGTGCTCCGTATGGGATTTCGAGAACACTCCGCTGATTCGGGACGGCTGCACGGCCTGCATTGCCGACTGCTACCGGGACTCGAGTGTAATGCTGCATTTCGCAGTGTCCCTGGGCGACGCAGGAGATCGGGTGAGGGAAGGAAAATGGCTGGCGGCCCTAAAGCTGATTGCGAACCAGCGGAACCTGGAGTCGCTCAGGGCGGTATTGGAAAATGGCTCCATTCGGGCACGCCTGGCGCGAACGGGATAGCAAGATGCTTAATGTCCGATAACAGGTATTATGTAAAGTGACAAGAATGCCGGTCCACCCAAGTGGGCGTTCAGTCGCGCTACATCTTGTACTTCCCCAAGTCATCGTCGCTTAGCCCTTCCAGGTATTTCCGCAAATCTTCGCTCGTGAGTCGATCCGATGCGCTGGCAGCCAACTTCGACGCCTTAAACACCAGTTCATCCACGTAGATCGGGCAATCCACCCGCAATGCCAGCGCCAGTGCGTCGGACGGCCGCGAATCAATGCTGATCACTTCGCCCCCACGCTCCAGCCAGATCACGGCATAAAAGGTATCTTCGCGGAGTTCGGTAACCACTACCTTGTGAACTTTGGTCTCGAGCCCCATCAGGACGTTCTTGATCAGGTCGTGCGTCATGGGCCGAGGGGTCGAGACCTTTTCCATCTCCAGCGCGATCGCGTTGGCCTCGTATACACCCACCCAGATCGGAAGCACGGTCTCCCCACCCACGTCTTTAAGAATCACGATTGGCATGTTGCTGGTCGGATCAAGCATGAGGCCGCGGATTGTCATTTCTACTTCCATCGTGATCCTCCAAAAGCTCCTTATACCACCGATTCACCTACCAGGCTGTTCGGAAAGCTGCGCGTCACCAGCACTTGGGTATAGCTGCCAATCCTGAGCCCGCCGCTATGCGAAGCCGTAAAATTCAACGTCTTATTCTGGGACGTGCGCCCAATCCATTGCCCGCGGGACTCGTTATAGCCTTCAACCATTACTTGAAGTCGTCGCCCGACATATTTTGCGTAGCGCGCTATTTGCATCTGTTTCTGGAGGGCCATCATCACCTCCAGGCGGCGTGATTTCTCCTCTTCCGAAAGCGCGTCCTTCAGACCCAGGGCGGGCGTGTTCGGCCTGGCGGAGTACTTGAAGGAAAACACCGCGTCATAACCCACCTCGTCGAGCAGGCTCAAGGTTTCGTTAAAGTCGGCTTCAGTCTCGCCTGGGAATCCCACGATCACATCCGTTGTGATGCTGATTTCGCGCTTGGCGGACTTCATCCAGGCAATGCGTTCGAGATACTGCTCGCGGGTGTAAAGGCGCTGCATGGCGTCGAGCACGCGGGTCGATCCGCTTTGCACCGGCAGGTGAACGTGGTCGCAGAGCGTGGGAACGGCGTCTATGGCCTCCACGATATCGCGGCCAAAATCGCGAGGGTGAGAAGTGGTGAACCGTACTCGTTCGATGCCTGCAACCTCCCCGACGGCAGCCAGCAATTCAGCGAAGGTTTTCTTCCCTTCCGGATCTTTGTAGGAATTGACGTTCTGGCCAAGCAGCTGAATTTCTGTGTAGCCCAGATCCGCCATTTGGCGCGCTTCTGCCAGCACCGACGTCGAGGTGCGGCTGCGTTCCTTCCCGCGAGTGAAGGGCACCACGCAGTAGGCGCAGAACTTGTCACAACCTTCGATGATCGTGATGTATCCCCGATGGGGATTGGTGCGCGCGGTGAATTCGGTTTCAAAGCACTTGTCGGTCTGCCGATCGTCGAGCCCGGTGATGCGAACCAGGTTTTCGGTTTCCACTTTTCGGCGCTCGCGCTTCCCTGCCGGAACGCTCTCCAACTGCACCAGCATCTCAGGAAGATTGCGGTACGACGCCGATCCACACACCAGCGACACATGAGGCGCGCGCTCAAAAATCTTTTCACCTTCCTGCTGCGCGACGCACCCCAGCACGCCGAACTTCTTGCCTTCCGCTTGCAGCTTCTTGAAATCCGCCAGGCGATGGAAGACCTTCTGCTCCGCCTTGTCACGAATCGAGCAGGTATTGTAGAGGATGAGGTCGGCCTGCTCCACGCTCTCGACCTGGCGGTAGCCTTCCCGCACAAGCGTCCCTACCACCTTCTCCGAGTCGTGGACGTTCATCTGACAACCGAACGTCTCCAGATAGAAAGTCTTTTGTGGAACTGTTTCCGAGACCCCAGACATACGGCAAGTATAGCGCGGGGAAACCTACTGCAGCACGATCGTGCTGCCCGGAATATGGGCGGAGTGTGATTGGAATTCGCCGGTTGACGTGGGTCTCACCGCAGTGGCTTACGGAGCAGAGTCAATCATCCACCGATGTGGCGGATCAACGATCGCCGAGTACTCAGGATGCCTCTTCATGTACTGAGCGACGAACGGGCACAAGGGAACTACGCTCAGGTTGTTCCCCTGCGCGAATCGGAGCACTGCGCTGACCAGTTTCGACGCCACGCCCTTTCCTTCAAGTGATTGTGGGACTTCAGTGTGTATCAGGCGAAGCAGATCCCCTGCCCTCTCGTACACGAGAACGGCAGTCGCCATGTCAATATGAAGCTCGAAGCGGTGCAGAGCAACGTTATCGGTGATTTCAGCCGGGAGCATAACTCCTTGATTGTACTGTGCTGTTCATGTGAGCTGACGTCACCCGAACGGCGGAGATG
>JAICJP010000096.1 GCA_025928375.1 Candidatus Sulfotelmatobacter sp. | reverse complement strand
GTGAGATTAGCCGCTAGCTCGGGAAAATATCGGGTGAGGGGCTTGGCAGCTTTCGACATCAACTCAACACGACTGCCATCGCGAAAAGCCAGGCAGCGGAAGCCATCCCACTTGGGCTCGTATTGCCAGTCTGCCCCTCTGGGGAGCTCCGTGGCGGGTTGAGCTTCCATGGGCGCGTAGGTGGTCTTTAGCGGAAGCGACATTGATCCAGGACAGGATTCGCCGGGACACACCGAAGGGCTGTCCCGGCGTGAGAGCTATGCCGCTAGTTGACGGGTAGCTTTGCGCACCTTGGCGGCTAATGTTGGCTTGGGCACGCTCGCTTCCCAAGGCTCCTCAACGCCCAACAGTGCTAAAGCTCCTCCAGCCAACGCCAGATTTTTCATGAACGAGGTCATGTTATTCATGCGCTCATTTGGGTCTTCGTTGCGCCAGAAGTCATGCATGATCGGAGACACACCGGCGAGGAATCCTAGAATAGCGATTGCGCCCAACTTGGGCTTCAGGCCTAGCAGCATGCTTGTACCGCCCAGGATAAGGGGAACAGCAGTGGCAGTCACCGCAATTTCCGGTTTCGGCACGCCCTTGCTCGCAGTGTAGGCGGCCATGTTCTTGCGCTGCATCAGGTGATTGATGCCGCTATAGAGAAAAAACCCGCCGAATAGAATTCGACCGATCAAGAAGGGGGCTTTCATTAGTATTCTCCTCAGAGTTTCCCTTGGAAGATCAAAGCGACAGTAAAAAAGTTTCAAGGTTCCAAAGGCGCCACCGTTCTAAGCAGCCTTTGAAACCCTGAAGCGTTGAGCTGTTCCGGAGAAACTTCGGCAACCGCAATCACTCGGCGTAAGTTCCGGTAGAGCGCCGGCTCGCAGTTGAGGGACCACGCGTTCCCCATCCGGACATATTGCCGACCTTCTCTTTCATGTCCTGAGCCGTGTCGCGGATGGTGTTGCGTGCCTGTTCTCCGGAGACCGGGGCGAAAAGCATACCCACCCCGACGCCAATCGCGACGCCGATGAACAAGGTGGATGCGTGAGACCATCCCCGATTCGGGCTCAGGTTCGAGGCGATGCGTTCTCTGCGGACATCCGTGGCCTCGTCGCGGTCTGTGATCATCCGGGCGATTGACGACCAGACTGCCGCGTCCGTAGCAAGCAGGCCCAGTTTCATCGCAAAACGAGCCCAGTTCTTGGTAGTAGGGCGTCTTCTGAGTGCATTCATTGCGAAATCCTTTGCGCAGAAGCGCTTCCATAGCTATATGCGGACGGGCCCTGTATCGCTATCGGTCCAGTCTGGTATTGAAAGTGAAAAAGGGCTGTACACACCGAGTGGCACGGTTGCCGGTCCTGTGAGCGGGGTCGCACACATACGTGACCGGAATCACCTGCCACCTTTTCTTTCTAGTACCCGAAGCACTTAGACCGATTATGGACGGCCCATCGTGAGTTGATTTGGCCGAACGTAATTCATTCTCATTACTGATTCGAGATTGGTGCTTCCCTACAATGACGCGACTACTGTGAGTTGCCATGTGTATAGCCGTCGCATTGTTCTGGTGATTGCCTGCACGTTGTTGTGGGGATCGCAAGCCAACTGGGCGGCAGAGCATCCCGGATTGGTGGACAAGGATTGCCCCGCGTGCCACGCCCAGAAGATTACGGGGAAGTCGGTTCACTCGGCCATGGCTTCCCCATGCACTGTCTGCCATGTGAAGATAAGCCAGAGCGATATGACGACTCTGACCTTGTCGATGCCGAAATCCAAGATCTGCTCAGCCTGCCATGATGAACCGGAGGCGCTGCGACAGCATGTTCCTGCCGTCAAGGGACAGTGCCTAAAATGTCACGACGCGCACAGCAGTCGCTACCGCCTGCTCTTGCTGCGGGACGACCTTCAATTTCGGACTGCAGCGACCAAAAGGAAATAGCGCTGCACCATCGGCCCCTCGCGCCGGCCAACACTCATCTTTTCCAGGAAATTACTTTCGCCCGCAATGATTGTGTCCGCACATTACGCCGGAAGCAGTTTGCTTGAAAATACCAATTGTGGGCGGGACCTAGACGATAGAAGTTGCGTTTGTAGCATGGCAATGGAGAACGAAACCACCAGAGGCTCATATGGAATTATGTTTCTCCCAGCGATGGGAGTGCTGGGAGCGGAAACCAGGGGCGGAGGACCACATCGCCAGAATTCGATGCCAGCGCGCTGATCGGAGTTGGTGATGCCGCATACAGGCTTTTCTGGAGTTCCCTGCCTTTCAAAAGGCATGTACAAAAAGTTGCACGCATTCTTAAAAATCCGGTCGAAAGTTAACCTTTTTTCGGCCATTGCATCCAAGAGGGCGCTTCTAAGTTGTTAACTCAACTACGGGAGAACTAACTTGTCCAAACCGCGTGCGGTCTTCGGTCGATTCCTAATGGTATTGATTGCGGGCGCTGCGCTAGACAAGTGTGCTCTTGCTCAAGCCGCCTCGGTTCAATCGCTACCCTCCTTACCACCCCCCCACCAGGATGTGCCCGCATTCACTGTGGCGCGCTTTGATGTCTCGTCACTACCGGAAGGCACGTTCGACGCGGATGCGAGCGGCGATCCCGGGACGATGCAGAGTTCGGATCACCATGGAGCAGTGAGAAATGCGATCCGGAGAACCCTGGAGGATCAGAAGGAACTGTATCTCACGCCCTTCAAGAAATCGAATTTCAAGTGGGACGTCTTGGAATTGGCGGGCACCGGGGGCTTGATTGCCGCAGACCGGCACATTGAAAAACACATCGGGAATGCGCATTACCAGTTTTATCAGGACACCTCCAACATCGCGATTGGAGGACTCTCGGCCGCGCTTGCGGGAGTATGGATTTACGGCCTGAAAACAGAAAATCATCGCCACGCGCGCGAAACAGGTTTCTTAGGACTCGAGACGCTGGTCGACACCTTTCTGATCTACACGCCCATGCAGTTCGTTGCGGCCCGGCAAAGGCCCGGCGAAGGCAATGGGAACGGAGATTTTTGGAAGCATCACATGATCAATACTTCGTTTCCCGGTGGACACGCCATGTTCACCTACGCGATGGCCACGGTGTTATCCCATGAATATTCGCAGAAGTGGGTCCAAGTCTTAGCCTATTCGGCGGCATCGATTGTGACGGTGAGCCGGTTCATGGCGCGAGATCACTGGTCATCGGACATGTTCATAGGATCAGCGCTGGGCATCGGGATTGGCGCACACGTCTTCCACGCGCACTGCAACCCGGAGCTCAGCGATTCTTGTAAGCACCACACCCGGTTTATCTTTTAGCCGCGGCTGAGCTCCCAGGGGGCAGTCTTTCTTTCCGCGTATCCAGCCCGGCTACGCTGCTCCTTCACTCACTTTCGTGGACACTACCCTGAATATGACGAACTGGACCGCCGAGCCGACCCAGGCCTGCGCCCTCACGTGGTCGTCATGCAACCCGGAGATGCTGCAGCTAATCAAAGCGGGCATGGCGGGCGTGAACCGCATTGTTTTTCGACAGACTGCGGAGACGGTCTCGGGCCAGAAATTGGTCCGCCGTCTGCTCAATGCAATCTCCAAGTTCAATCGTTTTGATCCGGAGTCGGTTCTCGATGCCCTTGTTCTTGCGGGAGAGGTCGAGTGTGCTCTCAGTGATGCTGGCTGGGGATCCGCGGGCAAGGCAGCGGAGATCACCGATCTGTTGAGCTTGGCGTTTGTGGCGGGCCACTGCGACGAGGCAAAATTGAAGGCTTTGGTGCACGAGTTAACCAGCCATCCGCCCGAGGCAGTGCGCGTTTCGCATCCGGAAGGATTCACTTACTATGCCCTTCATCCTGGAGATTTTGCGGATGGCATGGCGGACGTGGATTGTGGATTCCCAGTCGCAATAGTCGGCATTCGGAGTGTTGGAACTACTCTGAGCGCGGTCGCATGCGCCGCTCTTAGAAGGCGCGGTATACGGGCCAGTCGCATTACGGTACGTCCCGCAGGGCATCCTTACGATCGCACGGCTGAGTTGAATGACGGGCAGAGGGACTGGGTGCGAAACGAGCAGCGTGACGGCTCAAGTTTTGTGGTCGTGGATGAAGGGCCGGGGCTTAGCGGATCATCTTTCTTGTCCGTCGCTGAATCTCTGATGCGCGCGGGCGTTGGGGCTGAGAGCATCACGTTGCTGGGGACTCGTGACGTCGATCCGGGACAGCTGTGCGCGTCCAATGCCGTTTCAAGATGGAAGAACTTCAGCTCGCGAAGAGTGTCATCACGTATTTCGGGGCGCTTCCAGCATTCGACCTCATTGTCCGGGGGAGTATGGCGAAAGCTCTTTCTTGATCAACGAGCCGATCCCCCTGCTTATTGGCCCGAAATGGATGGGGCGAAGTATTGGTCCGCGGATCGTAGAAATGTATTCAAGTTCGAGGGTGTGGGAGAGTTGGGAAGTCGTATCCGCCAGCGTTCCCGGATTCTGCACGAGGCTGGATTCGGTGCACGGGTGGACGATGCTGGGGATGGCATGTCGTGCTACGAGTTCGTTGCGGGACGACCTTTGCATTGCTCCGACCTCTCCACATTCGTGCTGGACCGCATCGCGGAGTACTGCGCGTTTCGAGCTCATGAATTCAGCCATCGCGGCGTTGCCGACGGGCAATTCGAAGAGATGGTACGGTTCAACCTTTCGCAGGAATTGGGCAGAGACTGGCCCGTCGGAGCGGAGAGCCTTCGCCCGGATCATAGGGTGATTGCCGATGGACGGATGGCTCCCCATGAATGGATCAGATCTCAACACGGTAGATTGATCAAAGTTGATGCATCCCAGCATGGAGACGATCATCTTTTCCCAGGCCCCACGGACATTCAATGGGATTTGGCAGGCGCAATCGTCGACTGGAATATGGATGCCGATGCGGAGCAGTATCTGCTAATTCGATTTCGCGCGAAGAGTGGAATCATGCCCAACCGAATGCGGCTGTTTTCTATGGCCTACAGCGCGTTTCGTGCTTCGTATTGCAAAATGGCCTTGATGGCCACTGGCGTTGAATCGGAGAAACCGAACCTAGAGAGGGAATACCGGTTTTATCGCGCGAAGATCGACGACTCGGTGCGGCAACTCGAGGCGGCGGGAGTGATCTGAGACTGCAGCTCAGGAGTCAGAAAATCGAAGAATGCCCACCCTGTCCTCCTGCCAGGAGGACAGGGATGAGGAACTCCTCTATGCCGCCCGTCGGTGACTCGTGCTCTTCGATTTTTTCTTCTTCCCTGACGCTGTAGACCTGCCCTGCGCCCGCGCACTCGATTTCTTAGCTGTCGAGCCACGGGCGGACGTTGATTTCTTCGCCCGGCTCCGGGAACCTCCGGCGGATTCCAGGCTGTCACGGCTGACAATTTTGTTGAAGTTACTTCGTTCCCCTCCTGCCGATTGATCCTGAACGATCAAGGCTAGGTTGTTGTCATCGAATTTGTCGAACCACTCGTCCCATTCGATTTCTTCCAGCGAGTTTTCGCCGGAGTAGCCAGGAAAATCCAGGCGGATGATGCCGACGCTATCGTCGGTGTGGGTTCTCTGCACGGCAGAGGGGCGCGCGTCACGCTCTTCAGCCCAACGCCGGATCTCGTCGTGATCGGTCAGTACACGTGAAGAATTTCTTGATGCCATACAACTTCTCCTTGTAAGAACGGTTCCATCTCAATTGTTACTTCGCTCGCTGTGTGCATGCCTACACAGCCAGCAGCCTTCTTAGGATTACGCTCCCGTTGTTTGCAGCCCTCGTGAGGCTGCCCTTGCCGAGGCAAGAATCGGCGAAGCCACAGGAACTTTGTTTACTGCGATCGTGCCCACATAGCTTTCGAACTGCTCAGCTCGACGAGCCGAACTGTGTTCCTCCAGTACTCTTTCGCGGGCGCGGGCTCCCATCTGTCTCAGTTGGGCGTCATCGGTTTGCTCAACAGCCCGGATTACGTCTTGCGAGCGTTCCGCCACCAGCACTTCTTCACCCACACTGAAAATCGAATCCAGCCCGGGCCATGGATCAGAAATAATCGGACATCCGCAGCCGGCGGCCTCGAACAGCCGAACCGACGGCGAGTATCCCCATTCAACCATTCCTTGGCGCGTCAGATTGAGCGTGAGCCTTGAAGACGAATAAAAATGAGGATGCCAGCGAGGAGACAAATGCCGGATAGCGCGCACATTTTTAGGCCAGCGCAGCTTGGATGGATATTGCGAACCCGCGATTATGAAACGCCGATGGGGCAGCTGTTGGGCCGGAAGCGCTAAAAGTTCATCTACTTTCGCCTGCCGGTCCGAGGCATAGGTACCCATATAGCTCAAGTCGCATGCATAACGCCGGAAGACCCGCCGCGGATAGTAATTCTCAGGCTCGAAAGAACAATACAGCGGCAGCGCGCGGCGCGCGCCAAACTCGCGCTGCAACTGCGCCAGAATCGGACCAGCCGTGAAGCTTAGGTAAAGATCGAAGCCAGGAATCTGCTGCGGCTTCAGGTACGCAGCCCCGCCCGCGCGAAGACTGTTTAGCGTAATCGGCGTATCGATGTCATAAAAGACTTTGACCGGCTTATTGGCGGCAATGATCTCCTCCGCGGCTCGAATTCCCTCAGGAAAGAAAGAGCCCAGCATGGCCACGTCGCAGTCGGCGAGTTCGCGAAGAGCTGATGGGCGTACAGCGCGCCAGTCATTGAACAGACGCACGTCGCAGAAATCGGGATTGGGCAGATCGCGATTGGACGCGTACCACTCCTCATCCTTCTCAAAGAAGACGATGCGATGCTTGCGCCGGTGTAGGGCCGCGAGCAGGGCGCGATAGGTTGTGGCGTGACCATTGCCCCACGATGAAGTCACCGACAGGCCGAAGACGACTATTTTCAAGTGGCTCTCCTTAGGCTGCCAGAGGCGATATAGTTTGAGTTGCAGACACCTTTCGGCGGGGTTTGCGAGCTTTTGTCGTTCTCAACAACTTCTCCAGCTCAGTGTGTACTTGTTGCGCACGGGATTGGTAACTGTGATCGCGCAAGGCTCGGTTCATCATTGCTTGGCCGATTGTGGAGCCCTGCTCTGCGTTCCGTCCTCTCAGGTGCGCCACGACTTCTTCGGCGCCTTTGGCAATCAGGATCTCTGAATTTGGAGTGAAGAACTGGTCCACTCCCTCCCATTCATCTGTAATGAGACAAGCTCCTGCTCCCGCTGCTTCAAAAACCCGCGTAGGAGGGGAAAAACCTACTTTCGCCATCGATTCGCGATTTACGTTCAGCACCATACGGGCCGAACAGTTCACCGCGTTGTGGCGTTCGCTTCCTACGTGGCCAATCCAGCGGACGTTTGGGGGTAAGTTCTTGCTGCCCCAGCCTTCCCCGCCTAATACGAACGACAGTTCGGGGGCGAGATGGGCGGCCTTCAGGAAGAATTCTTCCACTCGCGCCTCGCGGTCGGGAAGTCGATGTCCCACGAATGCGAGATCGCACGACAGGTTCGGATCCGACGCTACCGGATGATGCGTTTCTGGATCCAGTCCGTTATAGATGGGCACGCATGTTTGTGCTCCAAATTTGGAGTAGTGCGATAAAACTGGTGGTCCGCCCCCGTAAGTGAAAATGGCGTCGTATTCGGGAATTACGGCCCGGAATGGATCCCAGGGATCGGATTCCAGGCGCGAGAGGGTGGCCGGAGCATCTACATCCCAGAATATGACTCTATTCTTCTGAGTGCGGCAGTCGAGCACCTCGTCTTCCAGACGGGAGTCGTCGGCCCCGATGCCACTGTGCTTGATGATGACGTCGGCGCGCCGCGCGTGTTTCAGCAGACGCGGGATATCCTGGGGTGTCTCATAGACAAGAATCTCGGCGTAGGAAATCTCCGCGTCTCTGTGCTTCTGTCGATCATAGATCGCGGGCTCCGCGAATGTGACCCTGTGACCCAGGCGCTGCAGATTCTTGTACATGCCGCGGTAATATGTCGCGGCGCCGTTCCAATAAGTGGACGTAAGACTCGAGCCAAAGACGAAGATGTTCATCGACCCAACTCCTGGCAGATTTCTTCCAACTGAAGCGCGCGGTGCAGGCAGGTGTGGCGTTCTTGAATGGTGTCAAAGGCTTGCCGTGAGAGTTGCCGCCGTGCGAGATCATCCTTCAGAAGGATGGCGATTTCCGCGGTCATCGCCCTCCCATCGGAAACGCAGATGAAATCCTCATTGGGGCGGAAGAGCCCCTCCAGATCTGTCCATGGCGAGCACACCAGCGGAACTCCACAGGCGAACGCTTCGAACATGCGAATGGTCGGAATCCCGCTGAGACCATTTGTATAGCACCTTCGCGGTATGTGAAGGGTCAGAGCGGACCGGGAATACACGCGAGGCGCCGAAAGATTGGGCAAGTAGCCGCGGTACTCGATTCCGGCCTGCTCTAACTGAGCTTTTGCCGCCTCCGGGTAGCGAACACCGTAGACAGCAGCTTTCAACGGCCGTAATGTTGCCAGGGGTTCGACCAGGTATTCCTGGAGTTCGCGGGTGCGTTCGTCATCGCCCCAGTTGCCGATCCAATTAACTTCCGAGCCTTGCTCGTTACCACACAGCTGAAAGCGCGCTGTGTCTGCTGCTTCGTGAAATGTCCAGGCCCGTTGGGCCTGGAAAGCTTGCAGGTAAATCTGGCGAATTGCGTCGCCAAAGGCCAAGACGCCATCGAACTCGGGAATGCTGAATCGCGCGATCTCTTTCGGGCTGGTGTAAGCACGGTGGTGAGTGTCGTGAAAAAGCGCTCGAAAGCCGCAGCGTTTGCGTGCGGCCAAAACCGCGCTTACTACTTCGGGCGAGTTCCATTCATGCACGACCACTACATCCGCGTCGTGCAATTCTTCGTCGAGAAACTCTTTCAGATTCTGGGGCGAGTAGCTGATGCACTTTAGGTCGGGAAAGGCTGCGCGAAACTGGCTCAGGGATTGTTCCGCCAGTGGTTCTTTCAAGAGGTTGAGATAGGACCAGCCGTTCTCGGGTTCGTAGCAGCGCACTTCGTGGCCCAATCCCCTGAGTTCGTCGGCAAGGCCGCGGAGGAAATGGGCGTTGCCGTGGTTCCAGTCGGAGCGCCAGGAATGAGCGAAGAGTCTAAGCCGCAGTGGCGTACTCATGCACGCGACCTCCGCGAACTAGAAGTTTATAGAGACATTCGTACTCATCGACCATGCGCTGGGAATTAAAACGGGCGCGTGCTCTTTCGTACGCCTCTTCGGCGTACAGCCGGCGGAGCGGCGGATTCTCCGCGAAAGTTTCGATGGCATCGGCCAGAGCATCGGGATCATTCCGTTTGAAGAAAAGAGCTGAGTCGCCCCACAACTCGCGAAAGGGAGGGATGTCATTCGCGATGAGAGCGCATTTTGACAGGGCAGCTTCGACGGGAGCAAGACCGAATGGCTCGTAACGTGAAGTGGCCGCGTAGGTGGAACACGTGGAGTAGAGCTGCCGGAGCTGGGCTTCGTCTTGTTCTCCGCAGATAGTCAGGTTCTCTTTGCCTCTTAGATCCGTCGGCCCATCCAGTGATTTGTCCGGATGCTCCGCCGCCCCGGCGATTGTGACCGGAACCCGCTGCTTGCGGGCAAGCAGGAGCCTGATGTGCTTGGCTTCGTCCCAAATCCGCCCAACCGCGAGAACACGATTCTCTTTTTCAGCCGAGGGGCGAAACAAGCTGGGGCTGCGTCCGTTGTAGATCACGCAGCCGTTGAAGCGGCCAGGGTAGTGCTGACACACGGTGTCGAGCATCCATTGGGATGGAGCCACTACAATATCCGCACAACGCAGCCCTCGCGACACTATGGTCCTGTACCAGTCCATCCACGCCGAAGATGGAGGATCGTTTCCATGAACAGCATTCCACCAGCTGACCACGTCACTGTGCGCTACCAATAATTTTGGAATGCCACATTCGAGAGCGCCGTAGCAATACTGGTTGAAGTGGAGCAGATCCGGCTTGCTTTCACTAATGATCCGCTGAAGATATCTCGCCGATTCCGTAATTCCTTGTTGAGCATCCCGCATCCATTCCAGCGAG
Source organism: Candidatus Sulfotelmatobacter sp. (assembly GCA_025928375.1). Taxonomy (GTDB): domain Bacteria; phylum Acidobacteriota; class Terriglobia; order Terriglobales; family Acidobacteriaceae; genus Sulfotelmatobacter. The sequence continues at coordinate 3,840 of JAICJP010000096.1, read as the reverse complement.
AAATTCGTTGCATGGAAAGTGAGTCGGCTGTGCTGCATCCATGAGGTCTGGGAGTCAGAAGGAAGACGGCCGAAGCTGACCAGGGTTACGCGATGGCCGCGATTCAGTAGACCGCAGGCAAGTTCGCGGGTATAGGTCCAGACGCCGCCAACTGTGTCCGCAGTAACTAAAACGTGCACTCTAGCTCCTCGAGAGAGGCAGGCTGAGATTCTTGGATATCGCTATAACCTTTGTCCCGAAATGTGCTCAGGTAATAGTGATGGGCGCGTTCCCAGGCGCGATCGTCCGGGAGTCCCCACATTTTCAAATAGTCGGGAGTTCCCGGGAACGGGAACATGGGGACTGGTTCGCTCACCCACACGCCGTGAGCTTTCAGGTGCTCTTGCCAGGCGCGAATGTCACTGCGCTGATCGTGCTCGGTCAGGATCAGATTGCCTTGAACCCATGGAATCCGGGTGCGAGCGTGGATAAGCAGTTCGCTCAGCCGGTCAGTGCTCAGCCGGCAATTCTTATTGAGCTCGTCGCGGCCCTCGTCGGTGATGGATTCAATGCCGCATTCCATCGAGATGCAGTGGGCGCGGCCCAGCAGGTCGAGGCTGTCTTCGTCCCAGAGATCGATGCGCGTCTGCAAGCCGATCGTGATTTGACGGTCGGCAAGCTGCTCCAGAAGGCGGTGAACATTGCGTCCTACCCCGAAAATCTCATCTATGAAGTAGATGTACGTGACGCCTCGCGAAATCAGGGTATCGACTTCCTGCAAAACGGCGTCCACATCGCGCTCGCGATACTTGTTGCGGAACAGCGTCTTGTTGCAGAACGAGCAGGACCACGGACATCCTCGGGCAAACTCGAGTTCGGCGCCTCGCCCTGAGCCCTGGAAGACGTGATGGCGGTGATAATGATGCTCAACGCGATAGTTCGTAAAAGTCAGCGCGCCGAGCTTGCGCATGTCGGTGACGGATTGTGTGGGGGAGATGTGCTCGCCGTTGTCGTCCTTCCAGCAGCAGCCCTCAATCGCGGACCATGGCGTGTCCGCAAGCTGAGCAAGAGTCTGATCGGGTTCGCCGCGTAACGCGACATCACAATTCAACTTCCGTAGCGTTGCCGCAGGAGTCGCAGAACTGTGCGGACCAATGGCGACCTTCACCGCTTTGGAATCGAGCTCTCGAAACCACGCTTGCGGAACCCGCAGTTCTGGCGGCGGGCAACGCCAAAACAGGTAAGACGGGGCGGTCGGAATCACCAGAAAATTCGGGTCGAATTCGTTGAGTCGCTTTTTCACCTGCTGAATCGAAAGTTGATCGGACTGGGCATCGACGAGCAACGGCTCGTGACCGGCGGCGGCGATCTGGTCGTAAGCGAACAGTAGTTCCAAAGGGTAGTGCGGTTCCTGGCACCCGAAGTAGATGGACCCGTGGAAATCCCACGCCGGATTGACCAATGCAAATTTCATGAAGCGATCCCTCCGATGGTCTCAATTGCGACTTTCGAGGAGGGCAGAGGAAAGTCCGTTGGCACGAAAGCCATCCGGTTGGCGTTGTACCACTGCCAAATATCATTGATCGTCTGGCTCAGACGGATCTCGGGGCGCCACTTCGTGTGCTCCGAAAATTTTGAGAAATCCGTGATGTAGATGGGTTGATCGCCCGGACGAGCGGGGCGAAAGCGGTGCTTCACGCGAATGTGCATCGACCGCTCGATGCCACTCAGGAGTTCCAGCAGGGATGTCGCGTTGTTCGGGCCTCCGCCGATGTTGTACACCTGGCCAGCGGTGCGGGCCCGGTTTTCATAAGCAGCCGCAAAAGCGCGAAGCAAATCTTGCACCGCCAGCACATCTCGTACCTGGTGTCCATCGCCATAAATCGAGATGGCTTTGCCCTGCAGTGCGGAATAGATGAAGTGCGCGACCCACCCTTGGTCTTCGTTGCCGAACTGTCGCGGTCCCGCGATACAGGACATGCGGAACACCACCGTGGGCAGGTTGTAAATGCGAGCGTAATCGTGAACGTACTGGTCGGCGGTACCCTTCGAGCAACCGTAGGGAGAATAGAAATCAAGGGGCTGCGATTCGCTTACGGCGTGACGCTCGTAGCGGGTGCGAGCTGAGGCGCCATCCAACGTCCCAAGTTTTCCGTAGACCTTATTGGTCGAGGTGAACAGGATGAACGGTCGGTTTCCACTGCGGCGCGCCGCTTCGAGAATGTTGAGCGTGCCTCCGGCATTGACTTCGAAATCGTTGCGCGGATCGTCGAGCGACGTGGTGACGGCTACCTGGGCAGCGAAATGGTAGATCTCGGTCGCCGTCGCGGCCGCTTGGTTGACCGCGTTGGCATCGCGAACATCTGCAACGGTGACCCGCAGCCGCCCGTTACTTTCCGCCATTTTGTGTAACCACTGCAGGTTGTGTCTGACTTTGCCGCGAGAAAGATTGTCAAAAATGTGTACTTGCGCATTGGTATTAGTGAGCAGGTGGTGCGCCCAGTTAGAGCCGACAAATCCGGCGCCACCGAATATCAGTATGGATCGGATTGGTGATGAAGCCTTCATGATTCCTATGCCACAAGCCCCCGGGCTGTGAGCTGATCCAGAGCATCTTGAGTGTGGTCATCTGCCTCTTGCGATTCCAGCCACGAGACCAGTTCGGCGACTCCTTCCCGAAAACTCACTTGTGGCCTGTACCCAAGGGCGCGGCAGACTCTGGAGATATCGGCATAGCAATGCCGAATATCACCGGCGCGATACGTGCCTGCGATCTTTGGCTGGATGTCTGCACCCAGCATGCGCGCAATCTCGTGCGCGACTTCGGCAATGTTCACCGGTTGCCCCGAACCTACGTTGAGCGCCATTCCATCGGCGCCCGAAGAAGTCAGAGCCAGCAGATTCGCTTGCACAATGTCGCGGATATTCACGAAGTCGCGCATCTGCAGGCCATCCTCAAAGATCACCGGCGCTTTGCGATTCATGAGCCTCGAAGCGAAGATGGCCGCAACCCCGGTGTAGGGATTCGACAGCGCTTGGCGCGGACCGTAAATGTTGAAGTACCGGAAGGCGACCGATGGGATCCCGTAAGTCTGGCCGAAGATAAGCACCAGTTCTTCCTGCGCCTTTTTGTTCTGCGCATAAATTGAAGTGCACTGCAGTGGTTTGCCTTCGTCCGTGGGGGCGGCGGTCAGAACTTCGTGACACGTCGGACAACGAACTTCCCAGCCCTTCTCCCTCAGTTGTGCGAGTGATCTCGCGGCCGGGGCAACAGGTCCGCAGTTCGGGCACGAATAGCGCCCCTCGCCGTAGATTGACATTGAGGAAGCCACCACCAGTTTTTCCGGCGTTGAACGCGTGTCCAGAATCGCTTGCAGCAAATTTGCGGTCCCCTGGATGTTGGTGGCGGTGTAATCGGAAATCTCGTACATCGATTGGCCCACGCCGACCGCCGCTGCCAGGTGGAATATCGTGTCAGCTTTCGGCACAACTTTCTTGAGTGCATTGAGATCGCGGACATCGCCTTCAATGAATTCAACCTCGGACGAGAGATAGGGAGGGAACCCGGCCGAATGGACCTGCTTGCTGAGATTATCGAAGACAACCACGGAATGTCCCTGCTGCAGCAGGGCATCCGCGGTGTGTGATCCAACGAAGCCAGCGCCACCGAGTATAAGGATCTTCTTCATACGTTGGGCAATACACGGCTGAGATGAGAGGAAATGGAAAGTAGGTTGCCACTCCAGATGTAAATGAAACGGTATAACGAAATGGTTAAACCGCTCCTTGGAAATCATCTTTAAAGTGAGTCGGGTACTTTGGGAACGCTCGACTCCTTGAACGAATACTTTATTTGCTCAG
>JAICJP010000198.1 GCA_025928375.1 Candidatus Sulfotelmatobacter sp. | reverse complement strand
GAACGGCGCCGGCAAACCAAGTGTCATCCCAAGTTCGCCGGCCAGCTACATGGATATTCTATTGGATGGGAAGAGAGCCCTTTGTGCTACAAAAAGGCAGATGAATCCTCGCCATGTACTTCCTCTTCTGGCCAGCCTGTTCCTGGCGCTAGTCGTGCTTCCGGCCAGCTCCCGATCGGCTCAAACGCCCACGCAGCAGCAGAATCCTGAGCTGCCGCAGGTCACAAAATCCCCTGAAGCAAAGAAAGAAGAGGCAGAACGCGCCGCAGCCCGTGCCCCCGCGCATCATTTTGATCGCGTATTGATCGTCGTCCTTGAAAACGTCGACTACGAACTCGCTATCCAGGATAAGAATCTCGCTGCCCTCGCCTCCCAAGGTGCAAGCTTCACCAACTTTCACGCCCTATTCCATCCTTCTTATCCCAACTATCTGGCAATGGTGGCGGCAACCGATTTCGGAACCCATAACCGTACGCGCTACCTCGCCGACAGCCAGGTCAACTTTCCCGACGATCCCGCGCACCGCACCATCGCTGACCGCTTGATCACCTCCGGCCTCGACTTCAAGCAATACGCCGAGGAGTTGCCGGAGGGGACCTGCCCGTGGAATCTCTCCAGCCTGCATGTCGCGCAGAGGCGAGGAGATTATGTCCGCCGTCATGTGCCTTTCCTGAGCTTTCACGCGGTCCAGCAGAAGTGGTGCGACCGCGTCGTCCGCGTCGACTCCGGGAGCGCGAAGAACTTCTTCGTGCAGGATGCCAATAAGGGATTGGTCGCTTATTCCTTTTACACGCCAAACATGGTCCATGACGGCCATGACACCAGCGTGACCGTCGCAGGAGCCTGGGTGAAGAAGTTCCTCGAGGAGACCTTCCCCGAGAAGTTGCGTAAAGGCACCTTGGTGGTGGTTACCTTCGACGAGTCAGGCGGCAACCGGGATAACCGCATCTATACCGTCTTTCTCGGCGATATGGTCAAACCCGCGAGCCAGCAGGATCCCGCCGCTCTGGGCCGCCTCTACACCCATTACAGCGTGCTCCGCACCATCGAGGATAACTTTGGGCTGGAGCCCCTCACCGCAAACGATCGCAATGCATCCCCCATTACCGACGTCTGGAAGTAAGCTCTTGTGGTCAAGACCTCACCTACTCCTTCGAGCTAGCTTCGGGCCGCACCTCCCCCACCGTATAAAATTTCCATGCCAAATATGCCGTTTGGCTTCACTTCCTGCTTGGTGCGGCGGTCTGACCACCCGCTGAGGGCGCATCAAACCATTGACAGGTATATACTTAGCGTGTGTCCCTGCGGACCAGACAACTGGCATCTGCCGTGCATTGTGGGATGTGGGACTTGTACAACAGTAAAGTCATCCCAGGGATTTGCATCAAAAGTTCAGGCGCGCGGGCCAACCCAGATCGCGCCACCAAAGAGGAATCAAGGAGCCTTCACCCTATGAACCGCACTTCGTTAGCAATTTGCCTCGCCGCCAGCTTGGCCGCCACTGTCGGATGCAGCAGCAAAAACTACGTCAAACAGCAGACGACCCCCCTCATCAACAAGACCAACGAGCTTGACGACCTGACCGCCAAGAACACCCGCGACATCAAGGAAGTCGATGCCCGCGCCCAGGCTGCTATTCAAGCCGTCAACACCAAGACCTCTGAAGTCGAGCAGAAGACCCAGACCGCTGCTCAGAATGCGACCCAGGCTCAGCAGGTTGCCGATGCCGCCAACGGCCGCGTAGGCATCCTCACCAACACGGTTGCCAATCTCGACAACTATCATCCCGTCGCCGAGACCAGCGTGAAATTCGGTTTCAATAAAGACAACCTCACCAAGCAGGCCCAGGAAGCCCTCGATCAGTTAGCTGCGCAGATCGCGAATACCAAGGGTTACCTCATCGCTCTGGAAGGTGGAACCGACTCCGTAGGATCGCAGGATTACAACTATGACCTCAGCCAGCGGCGCGCTAACTCGGTCATCCAGTATCTGGCCACCAAGTACAACGTTCCCGCGCACAAGATTTACGTGATTGGCCTGGGTAAGGACAAGCCGGTCGAGTCGAACAAGACCTCCAAGGGCCGCGCCGACAACCGCCGCGTGGATGTTCGTTTGATGACCAACACCGTGGGTGGCAGCCAGCCCGCTCCCACGACCGGAACCAACAACCCGAGCATGTAACTCAAGTTTACCCTCCTCCCCGGAGGACTTCGCCAACCAGGCCGCTCAAAGCCTCCCCCTGAGCGGCCTGCTTTTTTGGTCGTCACCAACGACTAGAATGTCGCCCGACTCGCCCCCATAAAGAGACAAAGTGAACACGAGCTGCCGGTGCAACAACATCGAAGGCAGTTGATATACATTTACTTGTATATGCCTCGGCTCTGCGCTTAAATCATTACTCACGGATTAACTGGTCATCAGCGCCGTGAATGTCCTTCATCCTTTCTGAAATCTCCTGCTGAAGCGGTGTTCAAAATTCTGTACTGAAACGTCAGTTTTCTGTACGTTCACAGCCTTCGAAAGACAGTAATCTCGCTCTTCCTCCGCGCTGAATGCAGCACAACCACATTTGTTCCCCCCGCGATATGAGCGCGTTCACGAAGTGCAGTGACGTCGATCACCACCATGAACGTGCTATGGCCCGCTGATTGCCTTCACGAGAGAATAGCAGGCGAAAAGCGAAGGGAGCTTTGTGTCTTCCGAAAGCCCGAGAGCATCTTCTTCACCCGGTCTGGACCTGCTCTCTTTTAAAAGGCAGCAGACCGTTTTCATCCTGCTGAATCTGCTCCTTCTCCTTGTCCTTGTGCTCATGCACGGATCCCTGGCCTCTTATTGGAATGAGCCTTCGCTGGGTCTGTTCAGCGTAGCAACAGCGGTTTTTCTGATCCGGATTCCCGAATTGCTATGGGTGCGCCGCCGCTCCCGCCCTATTCCAACTGTGATCACGACTGCTCTGACCTGGGCCTCTATTCTGCTCAATATCGGCCTGACCATCCTCCTCTCTCAGTTGATGGACCACGAAGATAGCCCGTATATCGCGCTGTTGCTCTTGCCGGTTTTGGAGGCAGCCTTTCGCTTTCGCTTCAGAACACTTGTGGGCGTGATCGCCGCCAGCGACTTCGCCTGCTTCTTCTGGCAATGGCGTTTTTTTCTGAAGCATCCTCCGGTCGATGTCGGCGAGTACGCCGAGGCCGCCACCACCTCTCTGATGCTGGCGGTGGCTGGAGTCCTGGTTTGGCTGGTAGTGCGCGATCTTCAGCGCAAGGAAACGCGTCTGGCACACAACTTGCATGAGCTGGAGCAGACAAGAGAAAAACTTCTGCACGAGGAGAAGCTGGCCGCTATGGGACGGTTGTCAACTGCGATTGCACACGAGATCCGCAACCCCGTCGCGATGATTACCAGTTCCATCACCTCGGCGAAGCAATCGTCGGGACCGGAACGCGAAGAGATGTTCGCCATCGCCTCGGAGGAGGCCGGACGCTTGAGCCGTCTCACCACCGAGTTCCTTGACTACGCGAGTACGCGTCTGCCCACCCTGACTTCTACCTCGATCGCCGACACCGTGGCCTATATCGCCGATGCTGCGCGCGCCCATGCCAGCCAAAAAGGCGTGAAGTTTGAGTTGCAGGTTCCCGACATTCTGCTGGCCACCGCCGACGCGGGACAGTTGCAGCAAGCGCTGATGAATCTGGTCCTCAATGCAGTCGATGCTTCCCCGGCCCAAGGCACCATTCTGTTGCGAGCCGGGACTCAGAATCACACGGTGCTGATCGAGGTGCAGAACGCAGGTTCGCCGATTCCTGATGCCATCCGGACCCGTCTTTTTGAGCCTTTTTTCACGACTAAACCCCGCGGAACCGGTCTGGGCCTGGCAATCGCCCGCAACATTGCGCGAGCGCAAGGTGGCGATCTCAGATTGGCGGAAAATGGACCGTCTTGTGTCCGCTTCTCCATCACTCTGCCCCTGGCTCCAGACCACGGGCAACGTTGAAAAAAACTGCCATGGGACGAATTTTGCTTGTCGACGACGAAGCCAGCATGCGCAGGATCCTTGCCTTCAATCTGCGGCAGGATCAGCACGAAATCTGGGAAGCTTCAGGGGTACAGGAGGCCCGCCGCGCTCTCTCCGCCAACGATTTCGATGTAGTGGTCACAGACCAGCGCATGCCCGACGGTGAGGGCCTCGCCGTCTTGGGATACGCCCACGAATCCGATCCCACCCTCCCCGTAATTTTCCTCACTGCCGTTGCCACCATTGAATTGGCCGTAGAAAGCATGCGCCAGGGCGCTTTTGATTTTCTCACCAAACCGTTCCAGCCGGAGGTGGTGCGAGCCACCGTACGTCGCGCCTACGAGCGTACCCGGTTGCTCCGCGAAAACATCCTGCTGAAAGATGCGGTCGTGCGCCTCGAAGGAACCTCGGAGATCTTTGGCGAGAGCCCGGCCATTCGCGAGGTACGTGAACGCATTGCCCGCGTCGCTCCCACCAGCGCCACCGTGTTAATCACTGGCGAGACTGGAACCGGCAAGGAACTAGTGGCTCGCGCCATTCACCGCAACAGTCCCCGGGCCTCGAAACCGTTCGTCGCCGTCAACTGTGCGGCCTTCACCGAAACTCTTCTCGAGAGTGAACTCTTCGGCCACGAAAAGGGAGCCTTCACCGGCGCCGATCGCCAGCGTCAGGGCTTATTTGAAGCCGCTCACGATGGCACGCTCTTCCTGGACGAAGCCGGCGAGATGTCGTTGCCTGCTCAGGCCAAGCTGTTGCGCGTTCTAACCAATGGAGAGTTGCTGCGCGTGGGATCGACCCGTCCTCGCCAGGTCGACGTTCGCGTGCTGGTCGCGACGCATCGCAATCTTCAACAGCGGGTGAAAGAAGGCCTGTTTCGCGAGGATCTCTTCTACCGCCTTGCGGTAGTCCCCATTCATCTTCCGCCCCTGCGCGATCGCGTCGAAGACATTCCAGGAATGAGCGACATCTTCTGCCAGCAGATCGCCACTGAGCTGAAGATGCCCCGGCGCAGTCTGAGTGAGGGGGCCTTGCAGGAACTGCGGCAATACCGTTTCCCAGGAAACCTGCGTGAGCTCCGCAACTTGATTGAACGCGCGTACATTCTTACCAGTAATCTTGAGATTGGACCCGGCGACTTGCCGCTCGCGCAAAAAGAAGCCGTATCGGCGGGAAACAACGGCTCTCACCCCGATTCCTTCCCCATACCCACCTCCGAAGGCTTCGACCTCACCGGATTTCTGGAGCACGCCGAGAAAGAGCTCATCCTGCGCACGCTGAATGCAACCCGCGGCGCTCAGTCCGAAGCCGCCCGCCGCATGGGATTGTCCCGCAGCGCGCTAGCCTACAAGCTCAACAAATACGGCATCCGCGTGGCCGACTAGTTGCCACCAGTCCCAACCTCCATGACGAAACGAAATCGGCGATCAGAGCACTGAGGCGTTACTCTGTGAACCTCTGTGTTCCCTGCGGTCAATGGTTGCGTACTCTGAAATCTGTAAAGAAATTTGTTGCCACCTGTACAGAAATCATGACTGCCAACAACGTGAAACCACAATTCTGTTAAGAAAACGGCACAGGAATCGCTCCTAATTCAGTTCGCAGGTTGCCCCACCCTTCCGCGTTCTCCGCGGGAGGGTGGGGCTTTTGGAAGCCCGTAAGCCGCGGGACCATGCCAGTTCCGGGCTCCCGGTTGGTTCTTGGCCGCTGAATTGCTCTACAACCATTAATTGCCGACGTGCTCGGGTCACCCTCCCCGTAATGTCGTACCCTCTGAGCAACGTTCGCGCAAGCCAATTGGACGCTTACCGATTGTGGGCTCAACGTGAACCAGTGGCGCCGCCCCAATAGTTATGCCCAATAGATGGACTCAAGGCCCGCACCACTCCCCCTAGGCGCGGGCCTGTTTTTTCGCTGGCAGATCGGCAGCCTAGCCATTTTCGGCAAAAGAAAAAGGCACGAATGAGTTCGTGCCCCTTTCAGCTCCCAACCTGACACTCAGAACGCGAACCGCAACGAGAACTGCATGAATCGCGGCGTGATCAGCGTGAAAACGCACCGCCGAAAACTGAGTACTGAGTACTGAGTACTGGCCACTGAATTTCGAATTTACTGCGAAGCCCCGGCCCCCACCTGCTTCGCTGCCATCTTCACCCCACGCGAGCTGATAGCGTAGCGCGCAATTCCTTTGTACAGAGCCTCAGCAATCTTCTCGCGATAGCCGTCGCTTTGCAGCTTCTGCTCATCCGTGGGGCTGCTGACAAAGGAAACTTCCGCCAAAATTCCCGGCATCGCGCTTTCTGTGAGCACTACAAAACCGGCTTCCTTTACGCCGCGGTCGCGCAGTCCCGGATTCTGCGCCGCAAGCGTACCGTACAACGAGCGTTGCACGCTGGCAGCCAGCCGGCGCGACTGTTCTTTGCGCTCGTGCAACTCGCTTGCGCTGAGACTGGGAGCTACCGAATTCTTCAGATTCCCGGCCATCGACCCCGTGTCCACATTTTGCAGAGTGGCTTCCTTCGACCCTGGAGCGGAGAAGAAATTCGTGTAATACGTCTCAACGCCGCGCGCCGAAGGCAGATCGCTGTAATTGGCATGCACCGAGATAAACAGGTCAGCCTGCGCCTGATTCGCAATCTGCGCCCGATCATCCAGGGGAATGTAGTTGTCGTCAGGCCGCGTATAGATCACTTCCGATCCCAGCCGATTTTCCAGCAGCTTCCCCAGGCGTTGCGCGATTTCCAGTACCAGATCCTTCTCCAGCAATCCGCGGCGCCCCACCGTGCCCAAGTCCCACCCGCCGTGCCCGGCATCGACGGCGATACGAAGCTTCGGCACCCGCGCCTTCAGCTGTAAGTCTTCCTTCGTCGGAGGAGGAATCACGATGGCCAGCTTGTTCTTCTCCGTCTCGGGAGCGTTCGGAAACAAATTGACCGCGCCTTTGGGGCTTGCGCCGGCCTTGCTGACCTCGATCACCAGTCGATAGGGATCCCGCTCCAGGCTCACTTGCGGCCGCGACAGTGATGCTCCAGGCCTGGCTTCCAGCACGATCCGTGTCATGCCCGGCGCCGGCTGCGCAATGCGGATGCGGCTCAATAGATTGTCGCCATCAAACGATTTTCCCTGCAGCTCAGCCGTGAGTTGAGTGTCGCGCAGATCGAAGTAGAAGCGGTCGGGATTGCTCAGATGTCCCGGCTCGTATTGCACCTGATCTTCCAGGTCGAGCACGATCGTGCTCGAGTCGGCCGACGACCAGTGCCGTACTCCGGTCACCTTTGGGTACTTCGAGACCTCCTGCGGAGTGGATGACGAACCCGCCGGTACCGCCGCTTCGGAAGGGGCTGGGGAGGACGTTGACGGAGCGGAGTTGGTACCCGTACTGGCCGTCACGGCCTGAGCCGTACTATCCCCTGGCGCCGAGCGCTCGGTTTGTGGCAACGGGGATGTCTGAACCATCTGGCTGCCGATTTGCGCGCTCTTGAGTTTCCACCACACCCCAGCGGCAAACGCCGAACCGACCACTATGCACACCAGCAACACCAGCATCCACTGCCGCTGCGAAACCAAGTGCGGCTCGCCTTGAACTAAGCTCGCTCCGGCCTGAGCTGCACCTACAGGCGCCGAACCTTGTTCGGCAGGCACGGTCGTGGGTTGCGAAGAACCAGCTTGTGTAGGGGCGGACGCCTCGTCCGCCCCGGCGCGAAGCGCCGTAGGAATAGACGAACTCTGAGCCGTAGCAATAGGCGAACTCTGAGCCGAAGCAAGAGGCGAGTTCTGGGCCGTAGCAAGAGGCGAGCCCTGCGCCGTAGCCGGAGGCGCGCTCTGGGCCTCCAGGGTCGCCGCCGTCTTAGCGGGCTCCGTCCTCTGCATCTCCGCAAGTCTCGTTACTTCAATCTGCGGAGCCGCCGCACTCGCCGCCTTTGGCCTTTCCAGCTTTTTTTCCGCGACTTCTGCCGATTCCGCGAAACG
>JAICJP010000054.1 GCA_025928375.1 Candidatus Sulfotelmatobacter sp. | reverse complement strand
CCGTGTAGAGACGAAAGCGATTCATTAAAATGGCTGACCTATGCTGAAAAACACGTTGAAATGACGCAACTGCTGTGCTTCAAAAGTCGTGATCTGTGTTTTGGTAACCGGATCTGTCTTAGTGACGTTCTGGAAGAATCTGGTTGGATTCAGATTGTATCCGAAGTCAAATCGCAACGGCCCAATCGGAGTCTTATATCGTACGCCAACCCCCACCGCATGCGAGGTGTAATCATATCCACTGTTGCTGAAGGCGGTACAGTCCGGAGAGGCCGGTGTACCACTGGACAGACACCTTTGGGTACTTGGCTGATGCCAGCGCATAAGCCCCTTTAGCATGTCGTGCTGCGCAGTGAAAACGTTGCCCATATCGTGAAACACCGCAAACCCGAAGCCTTCCCCGACAAAGGGCAACGAGACCTGGGGAAAACGCAACTCCAGATTGTTGACGAACAGCGCCGTCCCTCCTACCGGGAAGCCCGAGTAGGGATCACGCGGTCCTGCCTGATTCAACCCGAATCCGCGGTGGGAGTTGCCGCCACCCGCAAAAAACTGTTCGGGTAAAGGGATGGTCGCAGTGTCGGCACAGGTTGGCTCCCCTAAAGCGTTGGCAGGACATGAGCCCGGAGGCAGGACCTTTGTTCCTTTAAACGGCTGCTCCAGCCCAATGGTGGTAGAGCGCGCGAAAACAAACTGGCGTCCCTGTTTTCCTTTGCCGCCGAAGGCCTGGTAGGTGGAGTTCTGGGCCACAGCACGGGCGAAGTTGGTTGGAACGTATCCCGCTGACGTGGTTTCAGATCGCGAGCCAAGAAAGCTGGGTGCCGCAAAACCATCCAGCGTGAAGTAATTCCCTTTCGTACTCTCCAGCGGGTTATCTCGTTTGTCGCGAATGAAGGTGAATCCAGGGCCGCCGACGGTGGCCGGCAGCGAAAGCAGCGCGACCTGCGCCGGGGAGAAATCTTTGGCAAAATGGCTGGCCTTGACCCGGCGAAAATCGAAACGGTAAGTGATCGAACTTGGCCCAGGACGCGTCCCAGGCTCTACTCCCGAATTCCCAATCTGTTGGCGCAGGTCTACCTTGCCTTCCAATCGCTGGGAGGTGAAAGTGGCTACATCCAGGCTGTTGTCGTAGAAGATTGTGTAGATCAGCTTCCACCTGTCGCTATCCAACAGCTTCGGAACCGTGTAGCTGATAAGGCCGCGCTGCTGCAATCGCCCCACGTGGGACTGGAAAGCCAGGCTCTGGTTGCGGCCTCCCACGTTCAAGCGGGTGACATCGAACTCCACGCGGGGACTGACTCCAGTCATGCCCTGCGGAGCTGTGGTTCCCGCCGGCTGTCCCGTCTGGAACTCCAGGCCGACTCCGTAGGTGAAGGTGTAGCGCTTGGCTTCGCGCAATTGCACCAGGACGTTTTTCTTGGGATCGTTACCCTCTGGATTCTGCACTGCGGTGTCCACCTGGCCGAAAATTCCAAGGTCGTAGAGACGCGTCTGGGTATTCAGCAGGTCCTGCTGGCTCAGCGAATCGCCTGGGCTGACCTGAAGTTCGCGATTCACAACATAGCTTCGCGTGTGCTCCGTTCCGGAAACCATGACCTGGTCGACCGTAAAACGCTGGCCTTCCTGAATCGTGAAACTGACATCCTCGCGATTGGGCTCACTGGTGGAGGGCTTGGTCGCGATCTCGAGCGAGGCATTGGGAAAGCCGTGGTTGTAGTAATAGGAGAGGACTCGCTCGCGGTCGTTGGCCAACTCCTCCTCGGAGTAGGGCTGCCCCGACTGCGTGCTCAGTTCCGGTAAGTCAGTGGTCGGAACTTTTTCGTTGCCCGAGATCGTCACCTGCCCTGCCCTGGTCCTCACTCCCTCTTCGATGTCTATGAACACCGCAAGTTTGTTGGGTGAACCTTCGTAATTATCATCCACCCTGGTTTTGATCTGGACCTGGTGAAAACCGTTGGAGTGATACAGGTTTTCAAGAGTTGTGACGTCGTTCTTGAGCATCGTCTCGCTGAATTTGCCGTGGCTTAAAAAGCGGTGAGCGGATTGAATCTGCAGGTAGCTTCGCAGCTTGGCGGTATCCAGGAAATTCTTGTTACCAGTGATATCGATGCGGACCAGCTTGTGCAAGCGACCGGGATCTATGTCGTAGATGATGTGCATTACCTTGGGGTCGGTTTTCTTCCTGATCTCAACCTTGGCATCAAACCGGCCCTGTGTCTGCAGGTAGTTCAGAAGGTTAGTCCGGCCTTCATTCAGCAGGTCATCATCGACGGCATTTTCTTCGTAGACCGGAATCTCCTGCTTCAGCTTTCCATGGCTGATGTGGTATCCCTCAGCCGAGATCAGGACAACCGGCCCGGGATCAATCTGATATGTGAAATCAAGCGCGTTGTTCTCCGGGTGGTAGATCTGCTCCGCAATGGAAACCTGCGCCAGCGCGCGATTCTGCTTCTGAAATTTCCTGCGCAGGCGCTGTAGGGAGCCGCTTACGCGAGAGGCAGTCACACGGTCTCCGGGCTGCATGTGCGCGATCTGCTTCACTTCCTCCAGCGTCAGATTGGAAGTTCCGGTGAGCTTCACTTCTCCGACATGAGCCTGCGAACCTGGGGTGACGTGGAACAGAATGTCCGCCTGCTGGGTCTGTGCATTTCGCTTTTCTTCCGCAGTCGTACGCGCGCGGTGGTAGCCGTTTTCCTCCAGCAACTGCCGTATGTTCTCCAATCCGCGGCTTAATTTCTCTTCCGTAAAAAGTTCTCCCAGCTGCAGTTTCGAGGCATTTACGATCTGGTTTGAGGTGGGGCGCGAGGAGGCTCCCTGAACTTCGATGCTTCCCACAAAGAAATTGGGCGAGGTGACGAACTTAAGCTGGACGCCTTGGCCGGCGGGGTTGACCTCCGCCTCAATATCGGCGAACCGACCCGTCCCGTAGAGCACGCGAATGCTCTCCCGAACCTGATCGCGCTGAAGAACAGAGCCGGACGTTTGCGGAAGTAAGTCGAGCAGGTGCTGGCGATCGGATGGACTTACTCCCTCGATATCGACGGATTGAACCAACTGGCCGTCGTACGCGGGAGCTCCAGACGGGGACACCTGCTGCGCATTTGCCGGCAGCGACAGCACCGCGATCCACTGCATCAGGAGAGCGGCCAGAAGTGTCGCGAACGGTTTAGGCAAAGGTTTCCCTGATCAGGCGCCCTAATTTGCATGGAGCGTGCCCAATCTGTCGTTGCATTACTGACGGCGAGCCTTCGCGTGACCTGCCGAAGGAATGTCTACTCGACTCAGCCCCTTATAATAAAGGTTTTGCAGCGCAATACTGGTGACCTCTTTGGCACAAAAACCAGCCGCCGACGCCAATTCTATAGTCGACCGTTATTCCCGGCAGACGCTGTTCCGCGGCATCGGACCAGCAGGCCAGCAGAAATTGGCAGGGGCCAAGGTCGCCATCGTTGGGTGTGGTGCGACGGGGTCCGCGGCTGCAGCCTTGCTGGCGCGAGCCGGGGTGGGCACCTTGCGCATCATCGACCGCGATTACGTCGAGCCCAGCAATCTGCAACGGCAATCCTTGTTCGATGAAGCCGATGCAGCGGAGTCTTTGCCCAAGGCCGTCGCCGCCGCGCGAAAAATTGCCGCTTTTAATTCCCAAATCGTAGTCCACCCCAAAGTTGACGATCTCATTCCCGCAAACATCGACTCCTTGCTGCAGGGGATGGATTTGATCCTCGACGGAACCGATAATTTCGAGACTCGCTACCTCGTCAACGACTACGCTGTCGCGCACACCAGGGCTTGGATTTACTGCGCGGCAGTGGGCAGCTACGCGGTCACGCTGAATGTCGTGCCCGGGCAAAGCGCATGCCTGGCGTGCATCTTCCCTGATTCTCCGCGCGGGATGGTGGAAACCTGCGAGACCTCGGGCATCCTCAACTCCGCGGTGAATCTTGTTGCGTCCATTGCCGTCACAGAAGCACTGAAGTTGCTCGTTGGCGGACCGCAAGCGCCAGAACTGCGACGGACTTTGCTGTCGTTCGATCTGTGGAGCAACGAGCACGCCGAAATCTCAGCAGCCAAACCGCATCCTGGTTGCCGCGCTTGCGGAGAGCGCGATTTCGTCCACCTCGCCGGCGAAGGGCGACCGCACATCACGCTGTGCGGCAGAAATTCCGTGCAAATTCATGAGCGGCAGCGTCCCGTCGACTTCGCCGAGATGGATCGACGGCTGCAAGCCCACGGCACGGTGCGCCATAATGACTTTGTCCTCAAGTTCTGGCGCGATCCCTACGAGATGACGCTGTTCCCTGATGGCCGCGCCATCATCAAAGGTACCACTGATACCGCCGTAGCCCGCAGCCTGTACGCCCGTTTCGTAGGCAGCTAAACCAGGTGGGGACGGACCTATTGGTCCGCCCGGCGAGCGAAGCGAGCAACCGAGCATGACATCCCTTCGAACGCCCAGCCAAAAACCGCCCGGACGAGATGCGTCCGGGCCTACGTAAGCTGCTTTCGTTCTCTAATTCACCGTCAGCGTTAACACGCTGCTTTTTCCTCCACTGGTACAGCCGAGGTCCCCAGTATTGCCGGCGGGAGTGTCCACAGCGACCTTAACCTCTCCTGGCCCAGAGATCACGCCCGTATTCACCTTCACGGTCAATTTCTTCGGGTTGACGACGGTTGCGCTGATGGGCTTGGAACCAATCAGGACCTGGGTGGACGAGACGAAGTTGCTCCCGGTGATTGTCAGCATGGTTCCGTTTTGCACCTGCGTAAAAGGCACCGTGGCCGGCGAGATCGAGCCAATCACGGGCGCCGGTCGCGAACTCGCACACAGTGGGTTAAACGTGTTATTGCAGCCGACGATCGCAAGGGTGAGAGCGACACCGGCAACCAAGCAGCTAAACGGCAAAGCGCTACTGCGGAAACGCATGGGAGACACTCCTCGGATGGAAATTCCCCAGGCTGGCTAGCAACTCAGCCTCGTGCAGGGGCCGAAATGTTGTTGCTGCTAGATTGCAGCCCGAGTACCGTTCGGCTTGCGGCGCGTAATGGCAGTATTGTCTGAGGGTTGGAGCGGCATCGCGAAGGTTTTGAACAAGCCCGGATGCAGCTCTGGTGGCCGATTTCAGCCATCCTGGTGCTTCTTGGGCAGCGAGTGCTAAGCGCGGACCGTTCTGCGCCAGTCCTGCTCACGCCAGAAGCTAGGAGCAGAAGCGCCCTTCTGCTACTCTTCTGGGTCGTCAATTCCCCAGAGTCACCCTGCTCGGAAAAGAGCGCCGATGCACGACACCACTCGTCCTGAGCCCGGTCGTCCTGAGCCCAGCCGGTTTTACCGCTGGCTGGTGCTGATCTTTGTCAGCCTGGCCATGTTCGGCAGCTACTACGCCTACGACGCGCTTAGCCCGATCGCTGACATCCTGAAACAGCAACTGGGTTTCACCGATCTCGACATCGGCTTCCTCCAGGCGATCTACAGCTTCCCTAACATCTTTACCGTTCTGGTAGGCGGCTTCATCATTGACCGCATTGGCCTGCGCAAGTCGCTGATGATCTTCGGCGTGCTTTGCTTCATTGGACCCGCGATTACCGCGGCCTCTGGACATCTCTCAGTCATGGCGAGCGGGCGGCTCCTTTTTGGCATGGGGGCCGAATCCTTGAATGTTGCGGTCACGACCGCATTGGCCCGGTGGTTCCGCGGCAAGGAATTAAGTTTTGCCTTTGGGCTGAATCTGACAGCCTCGCGCCTGGGAACGTTTGCCGCCCTGAACTCTCCCACTTGGGCGAGATGGGCATATCACAGCTGGCGTCCGGCTTTTCTGATATCGCTGGCGTTCTCCGCTCTCTGCATCATCGGCGCCGCGGTGTATTGGGCAATGGAGGTCTACGCGGAAAAGAACTACCACTTGGGCGAGGTCTCAACCGAAAAGGTCGTCATATCGGATATCTGGAAGTTTGGGGTCAGCTACTGGCTGATTGTGGCCCTATGCATCGTGTTCTACTCCGCCATTTTCCCCTTCCAGACCTTCGCGGTGAAGTTCTTCATGGAGGCTCACGGCACGTCGCGCGAATTCGGCGGCTTTTTGTCCAGCATGCTTACGCTGTTTGCGATGATTGCCACTCCGCTTTTCGGGTTGTGGGTGGATCGCATCGGCAAGCGCGCCCTGCTGATGATGTTTGGTTCCCTGCTGCTGATCCCGGTGTACCTGATGATGGCCTATACCCAGATCAATCTCTACATCCCGATGGCGATGATGGGAGTTGCCTTTTCGCTGATTCCGGCCGTCATGTGGCCAGCGGTGGCCTACATCGTTGAGCAATCGAAACTGGGAACGGCGTATGGCCTGATGACCATGATCCAGAATATCGGTCTATTCGGCCTGAACATTCTGGTGGGCTGGGCAAACAACTACGCTCACGCGGACGCTTCCAACCCTACGGGCTATCACCTTGGGATGTGGATCTTCTCCGTCCTGGGCCTGCTTGGGGTGCTGTTCGCGTTCCTGCTTCATGAGCGGGAAACGGGTCCACACGGGCATGGGCTGGAGACGATCACCACCGCCAACGCTCCTAAGTAGGTGACACGAAATTTACCAATTTCTGAAGAATGCGACTCTAAAATTGGGATAGGGTTGTAACCAGGGGAGCCGAGTGTTTCAACAGCCCGCAGGCAAAGGATTTCCCGCGTCGCGGCTTCGAATCACCGAATCCAAAGAACTGTAGAATTGCTCTAGAATTTGAAATAGAGGCATTACTGTAGTTTTTCCCCGGCTACCCGCAACCTATACAACGTAAAGATATTTAGCCGCATCTCACGGGGTGCGGCCGGAAAAGGCAACTTGACCGACCTAAAACAGAAACAGCCCGGTGACGCTCTCGAGGCCGAGCTGATCGAAAAGGCGAAACAAGGCGACGCCCAGGCGTTCCAAGGCCTCTACGATAAGCACAAGCGGCGGGTCTATTCCCTCTGCCTGCGCATGACCTCGAACACGGCTGAGGCCGAAGATCTGACCCAGGAAGCGTTCCTGCAGCTCTACCGCAAGATTGGGACGTTTCGCGGGGAATCGGCCTTCTCCACATGGCTGCATCGGCTGTCTGTGAACGTGGTGCTGATGCACCTGAGAAAGAAAAGCCTGCCGGTTGTTTCGCTGGAAGAAACGACGCAGGTGAGCGAGGAAGACACTCCGAAAAAGGATTTCGGGGCGGAAGATTTGGCGTTGGCTGGATCCATTGACCGCCTGCAATTGCAGAAAGCAGTGGACGACCTCCCTCCCGGCTATCGTACGATCTTTGTGCTTCACGACGTGGAAGGTTACGAACATAATGAGATCGCGGCTATCGTGGGCTGCTCGATAGGCAACAGCAAGTCCCAATTGCATAAAGCCCGTATGAAGTTGCGCGATCTGCTCAGAATGAAGCGTGCCGAAAAAGCGCAGAAATCCTGAGACGCAATACATGCAACCAAGTAAGTGACGATAACAAAATTAGGAAGCCAGCCAGCGCAGACTGGCGGCGAAGCTCGGCCGAAAGTCGGATTGTAAGACTTTGAAGTGGCGGCAGTGAAGAAACAGAGGCTTGGGGAGAGCCGTATGACGTGTGTTGAGTTGCAGGAGAGCCTGATCGAAAACGATACCGGCAGCACAGCTGCGCAGCGGGCTCATCTGAAAGATTGTCCGCATTGCGCGGACCTGGTGGCTGATCTGCTGGTGATTGCCTGCGCGGCCGGCGATTTGCGCGCCGCACATGAGCCCGGTCCCCATGTTTGGAATTCAATCGAAAGTACTCTGAGGCGCGAGGGAATCATCAAGCCCTTCGCGCACCGTTCCCTGCTGCCATCTCTGACAGGATCCTGGGGCTGGGCCACTTGGGCGCTCCCCGTCGCGGCCATCGTGTTGATCTCTGTTGGGATCCTCGTGCGTCCGCATGGTCTTTCACCGGAGCTCCGTACCGAAGGTGTAACTTCTCGGCCAGCCTCTGACGCTGCATTGGACGCTTCTATCGCTGGCCTGAATGACAACGATTTGCTGGCTGAATTGGCAGAGCAGGCGCCCACCTTACAGGCGCAGTACACCGAGAATTTGCGCAATGTGAACGATTACATTCGCGATGCCAAGCACAGTCTTGAGGCCAACCCCAACGATGATGAAGCACGTCGCGCTTTGATGGACGCGTACCAGCAAAAAGCCATGCTTTTTGAGTTGGCGCTGGATCGTTCTCTGCCATAATGAAGGCCATTTTGACCGGCGGCTTGCTGCCGGCTGAAGTTTCTTGAGGAGTTCGAGGAATCTATGGGCGGGCGTTTGATCGATGTGGGAGTATGTAGCGCAGTGCTGGCTGTCACAATGACGGCCGGCATAGCCTCGGCCGAAACACACAAGGAACTTCGTTTCAACGTGGCTCCCAAAGCGGCCTTGTCGGTGAATAATCCCTACGGCTCCGTCTCCGTCAAGCCCGCAACCGGGAATTCCGTTGTAGTCAATGCTGTGTTGTGGTCGGACAAGGTGGAAGTGGACAATAACTTCGCCGGCAATCGGGTTGATCTGCAATCTCATCTGCTCCCGGGCGCCGATGCTCAGTCCGGCCGCGTCGATTACGAGATTCTGGTTCCACCAGACACCAGCCTGGCACTGCATTCCAGCTCCGGAGCTCTTCGAGCTGAAAAACTTCATGGCGATGTCACTCTGGAGGGTGCGGCGGCCAGCGTTGAACTACGCGATATCAACGACGCTCATGTACACGTAAAAACTCTCAATGGCCCCGTCACTCTTACTAACGTGCAGAGTGGCTATGTGGAAGTCGATTCCCTGAGCGGCAACGTCACTCTGAACGGCGTGAATGGTCCGCTGGTACAAGTGATTTCTACCAGCGGCGGGATCAGCTACCTGGGAGACTTTGGGGATCACGGCGAGTACCGCCTGACCAGCCACAGCGGAAACATCGAAGCTGTCGTTCCAGATTCCACCTCTGCCGACGTGAGCGCTCGCTCGGTGCGCGGCGAGGTTCACGACGATATTCCCCTGCAGCCGAAGCAGCACACGTCCTTCGTCCTTAAGGAAGGAAGTGCCTTCTGGGGTACTATGGGGCGGGCTGCGGTCTCTTCTACCGTGGTGCTGCGCAGCTTCGATGGTAAAATCCACCTCAGAAAACGCTCGGCAAAATAACACTGACAGTACCTGAACCGTTTGAATAAGCGTGCTACGAAAGCGGCGAGCGCAAGCCCGCGTGTGCCGACCGGCTCTCCGGAGCGGCTGCGTAGTTCCGCGCCCGAAGCCGTGTTCCTGATCGGCTTTATGGGTGCAGGCAAGAGCAGTGTAGGCGCGGTGTTAGGGCGGCGGCTGAATTGGATTTTTGAGGATCTCGACGATCGCATCGAGCGCCGCGAACGCCGCACTGTCGCCCAGATATTCCGCGAGTCCGGTGAGCCAGCTTTCCGGCGCGCCGAACGCAGCGCGCTGCAAGACGTGCTCGAGGGAATTCATAATCAGGCGCGGGTAGTCGCGCTGGGAGGCGGCGCCTTTGTCCAGACCAGCAATGCTGAACTGCTTAAATCTTCGGGCGTGCCGATAATTTTCTTGGACGCACCCGTAGAAGAGCTGTGGGAGCGTTGCCGCAAGCAAGCCAGCGAGGCTTTGGCCGAGCGGCCACTTCTCCGCAGCCTGGACCAGTTTCGTGAGTTGCATGAGAAGCGGCGTTCCCACTACTGCGAAGCGTCGCTCACCATTGAAACCGGCGGCCGCACTGTAGACCAGATCGCAGACGAGATTGCCGCAAAGCTCGGGCTGAAGATGCTCGAGCCGCGCAGCCAAGAAGGAGATGTCGAGTGAAGTCCCACGATACCGTACGGGAGCAAGACTCTGGAACAGCGGGAGCAAGTGTCCGCCTGCTCATCATCTGCCTTGTGATCGCGTCCGTGGCCTCATTGCCGGCACGGGCCGGTGACAAAAAAGAAAAAGAGAAGGCCGCGCCCCTGCAAGCCATCGACTCGGGCTCTTTCGGCATTTTCATCAAGGGCCAGCGCGTAGCCACGGAAAGCTTCACGATTCATCAGCAGAACGCGACCAGTTCCATCCAATCCGAGCTTAAGGAAGAACACGGTCCCGCCACTCAGAAATCTGATCTGGAAATCACCTCAAGCGGACAAATACTGCATTACGAGTGGAGCCAGGGGACCGCAGGTTCGTTGACCGTGATGCCCAATAATGAATTCCTGATCGAGAAGATTATGTCGACTGGCTTCACCAAACCGGCCGAGCAATCCTTCCTCATGCCCAACACGTCGGTGATCCTGGACAATAACTTTTTTGTCCATCGCGAGGTTCTGGCCTGGCGCTATCTGGCATCTGATTGCAAGCAGGATGGCGCAGCTTTCAAGTGTCAGCGCGTGCCGGGCGACTTCGGGGTGCTGGTGCCGCAGGACCGCACCTCCTTGCACATTCGCATGGAACTGGTGGGGGCCGAGAAGGTTAATATCCGGGGCTCCGAACGCGAGTTGCTGCGGCTGAACCTGAAAGGCGACAATGTGGACTGGGCCTTATGGGTGGATGATCACGACCAGTTCAAGCTGATGAAGGTGGCGATTCCTGCCGATAACACGGAAGTAGTCCGGGACTGAAACCCGAACGGCAGAACCGAGACCACCCTGGAAAACTTATTGTCACTGGCTGACTCACGTACGGCACGGGTTCTGGTTACGGTGCTGCTGTTTGCGCTCGTACTGGGCTTTTTGTATGTCGCGCGCGCGACGCTGATCGCCTTCCTGTTTGCCATCTTTTTCGCCTACCTGATGAGTCCGCTGGTGGCACAGCTGGAGCGTGTGCTCAAGGGACGCGGCCGGGCCATTGCCGTCATCTACACGCTGCTGCTTGCCCTCGTCATCGTCTTCTTCGTTTTGGTAGGCCCCAAGATCACCCACGAGGGCGCACGGCTGGGACAGTCGCTTCCCACCCTGATCTCAAGGCTGAGTTCGGGGGAACTCGCGCGGCAAGTCGGAGCGGATCATGGTTGGAGTAAAGCCTCGACGGATTTTGTGCAGTCGTTCCTGATCAGCCATCAGGACGACATTACGCAGTTCGCGCAACGCCTGGGACTCCGGCTCGCCGACGTCGCCAAACAAGCCTGGCTGTTCTTCATCGTTCCCCTGCTCTCGATTTTCTTTCTTAAAGATGGGCGCTTGTTCAGCGAGTTCCTGCTTTCGGCGATCCAATCGCGTCCGCAGCGGGAATTTCTGCAGAATGTGCTCAATGATCTCAACCAGATGCTGGCGCACTTTATTCGGGCTCAGCTGACGCTTGCCGCTCTGACCATGGTCGTCTACACGGCTTTTTTTGAGGCGATGCGCGTCCCCAACCCCGTAGCCTTGGGCGTGCTTGGCGGAAGCCTGGAATTCATACCCGTGGTGGGCCCGCTCGTCGCCGCACTCGCGATTATGACTGTGGCCTTAGTCCTCAGCTATTCCCACTGGTTAATTCTGCTGATATTTCTCGGCGCTTGGCGCCTGATCCAGGATTACGTCTCCTCCCCCCGCATCATGGGCGACAGTATGGAACTGCATCCCCTGGCCGCAATTTTCGGAGTCATGGCTGGAGGAGAAGTCGCGGGAATCCTAGGCGTATATCTCTCCATTCCCGTGATGGCCGCCCTGCGCATCGTGTTCCGCCGCTGGCGCATTTATACCGAGAAGAAAAAATTTGGACCGCTCAGCGAATACCCTTTCCGCCAGGAAACTCACAGGACATAGCTGCGTATGCGGGGGCTCCTGCCCTTAGTAACCGCCCAAAGCACTCCGCTCACTGGGACCAAACCTCGCTTGTTATAAAATCCAAGTACCCATGAAAAAGATTCCTGTAGGAATCCTGGGCGCCACCGGCGTCGTAGGACAAAGATTTATTCAAATGCTGGAGCATCATCCGTGGTTTGAAGTGGCGTGGCTCGCCGCCTCGGATCGCTCCGAAGGCAAGGTGTACGGGGAAGCCGCACGCTGGCGCCTGAAAACTACCATTCCCTCAGGCGTGGCGAAGATGCGGGTGTCCCCTGCGAGTCCGGACGGCGCTCCCAAAGTCATTTTCGCCGCTCTGGATTCGGGCATCGCGGCGGAACTCGAGCCGCGCTTCGCGGATGCCGGTTGCGCCGTGGTTTCCAACTCCAGCGCGCTCCGTATGCAGGAAGATGTCCCCCTCGTGATACCGGAAGTGAACGCGGGCCATATCAAGCTCATCGATATCCAGGGCTGGCGTAAGAAGAGTGGCGGCTATGTCGTCACGAATCCAAATTGCTCGGCAATCGGACTGGTTCTCGCTCTCGCCCCCATTCATCAGCGCTTCGGGCTTGACACCGTCATGGCCGTAACTATGCAAGCCATCAGCGGCGCGGGATATCCCGGGGTCGCCTCCCTCGACATCCTGGGCAACGTGATCCCCTTTATCAAGAACGAAGAAGAAAAGATGGAGGAAGAGACCAAGAAGCTTCTGGGCCAGGTGAATGGTTCGAAAGTCATACCCGGCGCGTTTGCCATGAGCGCGCAATGCAACCGCGTTGCCGTGGAAGACGGGCACACTGAGTCCATTTCGATCCGCCTGAAGAAGAAAGCCAAGCCGGAAGAGATCATAGAATCCTGGAAGGCGTATCGCGCCGAACCGCAGGAACTCAAGCTCCCGAGCGCGCCCGAACGTCCGGTGGTCTATCTCGAAGCCAATGACCGTCCGCAGCCCAGATTTGACATTGATATGGGAGCAGGTATGACCACGGTCGTAGGCCGCCTGCGCCCGTGCAGCGTGCTCGATTGGAAGTTCACAGTTCTATCGCACAACACCATCCGCGGCGCAGCCGGGGCCGCCTTGCTGAATGCAGAATTGCTGAAGGCCAAAGGCTACCTGGGATGAACGATCGCGCAATGTCCGCGCGACTCATACGGGATCGAGCTCGCGTTATTTGTAGCCGGATCGAGAGTTTCCACCCGGAGCCCTGCCGATGATCGTGATGAAGTTCGGCGGCACCTCCGTTGAAGATGCCAAAGCCATCGACCGTGTAGCCGCAATCGTCCAAGGCCGTCAATCACAGCAACCGGTGGTCGTCGTCAGCGCCATGGCCAAAGTGACGGACACGCTGCTGACCATGGCCAAAGCCGCTGGCAATGGCGAGCGCAAAACCGCGCTGAAGCTTTGCCGGTCGTTGCAGGAACGCCATTACAACTGCGCCAGCGAACTGCTGGGGACGGCTCGCTTCACTGAATTCCACTCCGAATTGGGCTCGGATTTCGAAAATCTTGACGAACTGCTGCGCGGCATCTCCGCTGTCGGCGAGATCACGCCCCGCACCACCGACAACGTGGCCGCGTACGGCGAAATGCTCTCCAGCAAAATCGTGGCCGCAGCATTCGAAGCCCGGGGCCTCAAAGGGATGCATGTTGATTCTCGCGACGTGCTGGTCACGGATAGCGCTTACATGCAAGCCGTGCCGCAATACGAAGAGACGAATCTCCGGCTGAAAGAAAAGCTAGAACCGCTGTTGAACGCGGGACAGGTCCCGGTCATGGGCGGGTTTATTGGCTCGAATCGTTCCGGAATCACGACTACGATCGGCCGCGGCGGCTCAGATTTTTCCGCCGCCATCTTCGGCGCGGGCTTGGGCGCGGAACGCATCGAGATCTGGACCGATGTTGACGGCATTCTCACGACCGATCCCCGCGTCTGTCCTGACGCCCGTCGCATCAAGGTCATCAGCTTCGATGAAGCGGCCGAACTCGCCTACTTCGGCGCCAAGGTGCTGCATCCGGCAACCGTCCTGCCCGCAATTCAAAAGAATATCCCGGTGTATGTCCTGAACTCACGCAATCCCGGCTGCGAAGGCACCCGCATTACCACCCGCGCACCACATAGCAAAAACATTTTCAAGGCGATCGCCGCGAAAAAGCGCATCACCATTGTGGATGTGGCCGCCCCGCGCATGTTGTTGGCCCACGGATTCCTGAAGTCGATCTTCGAAGCGTTCGATCGCCACCAGGTCGCAGTCGATGTCGTTTCTACATCCGAAGTCAGTGTTTCGCTGACGGTGGATTCGAATCAGGCCATCCCTGCTTTAGCCGCAGATCTGGCCAAGCTGGCCGACGTGAAGTACGAAGGCCGCAAAGCCATCGTTTGCCTGGTGGGAGAGAATCTGCGGGAGACCCCCGGCATCGCGGCCCTGGTATTCCGGGAACTGGCTGACAAAAAGATCCGCATGATCTCACAGGGCGCGTCGGAGATTAACCTCACCTTCGTCATCGAGGAAGACGAAGTCCCGGAGGTAATCCAGCGCCTGCACAGAACCTTTTTCGCGGAACTGGACGCCGAAGTGTTCGCCTGAACACACTTTTCGTTTTCAGTTGACTCAGGGCGGACCAATGGGTCCGCCCCGACGTGTTCCGAAAACTAGACCGATAGCAGGCGATCAAAGAACGATCGATAGCGCTGCAGCGCCACGCGCAAATCCTCGGTAGACACGTTATCGCCGCGGTCCCATTGCTGCTCCAATCCAGACCGCTCCTGCGCAAAGACCTCGGCCAACCGCTTCATAGCGGATGCGACTAGACCATCGGCTTGCTCCACCGCCTTTCGCGGCTCATCCACAAACCCGGTCTGAATATCATTCCACCGAGTTCTGAGGCCCTGCAACTCATTGGACGGAAACAGCTGCGTGCTGCGGTCGTTTTGCTCTGTTTGGCTGCCGCTCACAGTGACCGGCTGGGGACGCATTTCCTGCGTGTTTGCCGGACGCTTGCCCTGCGCCAGATCGGCAGTAGTGATTTCCTCGTTGTCAAACTGCGGCTCGTCTTTTCTCAACGGCTGTGCCATCTCTATGCTCCCTTCCTGTATGGTTTGTCTTCTCCGAGCAATTCCTCGAACAAGACGCGGTAGTGCATCATGGCTTGGCGCAAGTCTTCGGTGCTGGCTTGTCCGGCGCTGTGTCGCATCGAGATCTCGTGTCCCGCCCGGTAGTTGTCCACGATCGTGGGATAGTCCACGGAGAGGTCGGCGGCTCGCTCTTCGAACTGTCCGATGGGATATCCGCGGGCCTGCATCACATCGGTTACCAGGCTATCGGCAACCGTGACCGCTCCGCGAGGATCATCCACAAAGCGCGCCTGTACTTCTCGCCATCGCGTGTTGAAGCTTTGGCGGTCGGCCGCCGACAGGACGCGTATCTTGAATTTGTCTCTTCGCTTCTCGCGGAATTCCAGTACCCCCTCGGCTTTCCGCGGGTCACCTTCCTGCTTCAGCACGCGTTCGTACTCGGGGCCAAAGTGCTCGCGCAATTTCCGGCTGCGGCGCTTCCGCGAGCTGATGTACCCGATTGCTGCAATCACGATGACCGCGATCACCACTACGGCCACCAATATTGTTATCTGGTTCTGATCCATGAACCCTCCTCCGCGGCGCAGCTATGGGATGCGGACAAAATGACCACTGTTGTCAGATCATCCAATCGGGTTGTGGAAAGCGCGGGAGTATCTCGCATGAAAGTGGAAGCAATCCGGTATTCCCGGTAATGCGTTCCTCTGTGCTCCTCTGTGCCCCCTGTGTTTAAATCATTCTAGGTATTCAGAAGATGAATCTTCTCCTTCTCGGCCATGGAAAAACCGGCTCGCAAGTGGCTGAGGTCGCCGCCGAGCGCAAACATCACCTGCAAGTCGCGAGTTCAAGAGACAACCTCAATGGCGCCGCGATCCATCCGGAAAAACTCCGCGGAATCGACGTAGTGCTGGATTTCACTGGCCCTCATTGCGTCATGGGGAACATCGAAGGCTGCGTGAAGGCCGGGAAGAACATGGTGGTAGGCACGACGGGCTGGTACAAAGAGATCGACCGCGTGCGCGAACTGGTGAGACAGCACGACACCGGCTTCGTCTATGCAGCCAACTTCTCAGTAGGGGTAAATATCTTTTTGGAGATGACCCGCGCCGCAGCTGCCGCCCTGCGCCACGACTATTCCGGACAAATCTTCGAACGCCACCACGTCCACAAGAAGGACGCGCCCTCCGGGACCGCGATTGCCATGCAGAACATCCTTCGTGAAGCCAGCGGCACAAAGCAGGATGTGGAAATCACTTCCTTTCGCGAGGGAGAAGTCGTAGGCCTGCACGAGGTCGTACTGGAGGCGAAAGCCGACCGTATATATCTCTGCCACGACGCAAAGTCCCGCCGAGGTTTCGCCGAAGGGGCGGTGCTGGCCGCCGAATGGCTCTCCGGCAAAAAAGGCTTCTACGAATTCAAAGATATCTGGCGCGAGCTATAACGAAGATCCGCTTTCCCTTGCACTTCGACATGAGAATTTGTATACTCCTGTAGAAGTGCAAGAGGAGTAATATTTGACTCGCATCGATCTTCCGCAGGGAACTCTCGACCTTCTTATTCTCAAGACGCTCGCATTGACTCCGCTTCACGGCTGGGCAATATCGGAGCGGATTCAGCAGATATCCGACGACGTTTTGCAAGTACAACAGGGATCGCTGTATCCAGCGTTGCATCGGCTGGAGCGGCGGGGGTGGATCAAGGCGCGCTGGGGCACTTCGGAAAACAATCGCCGCGCCAAGTACTACGAACTCACTCGCGCTGGACGCAATCAGCTCGACACCCAGCAGGATTCCTGGCGCAAGCTCACCGCAGCCATCGCGCAGGTTCTTCAAACCACATAGGAGCGCTCCCGTGTTTTCCGATCTCTGGTTTCGTCTGCGCTCACTTTTTCGCCACAACACCGTAGAAGAAGAAATGAATAACGAACTGCGCTTCCACTTCGAGCAGCAGGTAGAGAAGCTTGTGCGATCTGGAATGTCGCAGGAGGAAGCCAGGCGAGCAAGCGCGGTTGAAATTCGGGGGTGAAGAGAAGGTTCGGGAAGAATGCCGCGAGGCACGGGGCGTGCGCAGTCTCGAAATGCTGTTGCAGGATCTCCACTATGGCGCGCGCATGCTGCTCAAGCATCCGAGCTTCACGATGGTTGCGGTGCTCACCCTGGCGTTGGGAATGGGCGCAACGACCGGAATTTTTTCTGTAGTGGAGCACACACGAGATTGGAACTCGGATGGCCCTCGGGGCACAGCGCGCAAGTGTGGTTGGCCTAGTTCTACGACAGGGCCTGCATCTGATGATTGCGGGAGTGGGTG
>JAICJP010000283.1 GCA_025928375.1 Candidatus Sulfotelmatobacter sp. | reverse complement strand
CGTTCGAGGGTATCGATCGTACCTTTGCCGATGCCCCGCGCGGGAGTGTTGATCACGCGCAGCAGGGAAATCGTGTCGTCCGGGTTCTGGATGACTTTCAGGAACGAGATCATGTCCTTAATCTCGGCGCGCTCGTAGAAAGAAAATCCGCCGACCACGTGGTACTTCAGCCCATAGCGCCGCAAGCCCTCTTCGAACAGGCGCGACTGGGAATTGGTGCGATACAGCACTGCCGCCCTGGGAGTCTCGCCGCGATCGTGGGCTTCGCGGAGGTAGCGCGCAATCCAGTCCGCCGCGAACAGCGCCTCGTTCTCACCGTCCGGCGCTTCGTAGTAGCCGATCTTGGTCCCGCCCTGGCGCGAGGTCCAAAGATTTTTGCCCTTGCGCCGCACGTTGTTGGCGACCACTGCCGAGGCCGCCTGCAGAATGTTTTGCGTGGAGCGATAGTTTTGCTCCAGGCGAATGATCTTGGCCTCGGGAAAGTCCTGCTCGAACTCGAGAATGTTGCGGATGTCCGCCCCACGCCAGGAGTAGATCGACTGATCCTCGTCTCCCACGGCGCAGACATTGTGGTGCTCGCCCGCCAGCATGCGCATGAGTTCGTACTGCGGGCGGTTGGTGTCCTGATACTCATCGATGAGCAGGTACTGAAAGCGCCGGTTGTAGTACTCGCGCACCTGCGGCGCGGATTTCAGCAGGCGCACCGCTTCCAGCAGCAGGTCGTCGAAATCGAGCGCGTTGGCCTTGCGCAGTTCCTTGCGATACTCCTCGTATAAGTGGGCGACGCGCTCGGTCTTGGGGTCGGCCGACTGCAGATAAAGCTCCTGGGGATCGAGCATGTGATTCTTTGCCCAGGAGATCCGGCCCAGCACGGTGCGGGGCGTGAGTTCCTTATCATCGAGCCCCAACCGCTTCATTAGGGACTTGACGACAGATTGCTGGTCGCTTTCATCGTAGATGACAAAATTTTTCGTATGCCCAACGGCAGGCTGCCCGGGCACGGTCGATGGAATGCGCATGGCTTCAATGTCGCGCCGCAGCATGCGGACGCAAAAAGAATGGAACGTCGAGATCACCGGCTTGGCAATGCTTAATCCACCCACCAGCTTTTCGACGCGCTCACCCATCTCGGCGGCTGCCTTGTTGGTGAAGGTCATGGCGAGAATGGACTCCGGCATCGCGCCCTCCTGCTCGATGAGATAGGCGATGCGATACGTGATGACGCGCGTCTTCCCGCTACCGGCGCCGGCCAGGATGAGCACGGGTCCTTCGGTGGTTTCGACAGCCTCGCGCTGTTGCGGGTTCAGTTGGTCAAGAAAAGACAAAACAGAAGCGGCTCCGGTGTTGTTAGCTCAATTTTACAGGAACATGTAGCGACAGCCGCCCCGGTTGGTCGGTCGAGCGATGCTCGGCAATAGGCGCAATTTCGTTCGCAAGCGCAGGCTGCATCTACGTTCCTTCAGCGGAGTCGAAAAGGGGCGGCGCGCCCGGTCTGGATTACGCCGGTAACCCACACACGTCTTCGTCCTTCGAAGTGGGCGTGCACGCCTCATATAGGGACAGCGCCCTCGGCTGTCCGCCGAAGGAGCCTTCTATGAGCCCCAAGTTTTTTCTGGCTGTAATGGTTCTGTTGATTGTTGCCGGATTCGTTGTCCTCGATCATCGCGATGCGCGCGCCGGGGAAGTGATCCCGAACTCTGAATACAAAGTGCTCGATCCCATTCGCCACGGGAACCTGACAGTGTTTCCAGTCGTGGCCGCGAAAAGTTATCCCACCAGCGAATTTCTGACTCTTGATGAAGGCCTGCGCTCCGGAGAGGTCATCGTTACAGAATCCGGGAGCGTGCAAGGGCTGATTCGCAGGCATCCGAATCCGGGAATTCGCCACGATGGCGCGCAAGTCAACCGGCTGGTGCTGGTCAACAATTCCAAGCGTCCGCTCCTGCTGCTCGCTGGCGAGGTGGTTTCGGGTGGCAAGCAAGATCGCGTGATCGGCAAAGACCGCATCGTGCCAGCCGAAAGCGATCCCGTGGATCTTAGCGTCTTCTGCGTAGAGCCCGGCCGCTGGGTCGCCACCAGCGAACACTTTGGAGCTTCAGAGGCGCTTTATGGCGGGGCCGTGAACACTGCTAAAGCGCCTCCACCGATGGCCATCATGGTTCAACCGTCGGTGCGCGCCAAAGCGATGGGAGACAAGAACCAGCAGGCAGTGTGGGACGCTGTGAACGCGCAGAAGACTCAGGTCGCGACGCGGCTTCCGATCGCGGCGCCGGTGCAGGCGGAGGTCGCAGGCACGAGCTCCTATGCCCGAGTCATGGAAAATTCCGAGGTTCGCAAGCAAGTGGACGCGGTCGCCAAGCCTATCGAGCAAAATTACCAGAGCCTGATTCGCCAGTTGCGTGATCGCAATGCTGTCGGCGTCGTGGTGGCGGTGAATGGACGCGTCATCTGGGCTGACATTTTCGCCAGCAGCGACCTGCTGGCGAAGTATTGGCCCAAACTCGTGCGTTCGTATGCTTCGGAAGCGGTCGTCACACGCGCGAAAGATGTAGAAGTGAGCGTGCATCGGGCGCAGGAATTTCTCGCCGACATGGAAGGCCGGCGGGAAACCATCGAGAATGAGCCGGGAGTTTACCGTCACACCGAAGTGAGCGGCGACGGATTCAAGGCCTTCGCGCTAACGTCGTTGCTGCCGAAAACAGGATTTGATGTGCACGTTGCGAAGATGGCGGAGTGAAAGAAAAGCTTTCACACTGAGGACACAGAGGAACACAGAGGAAACTTCCCGTGTCCGCTATTGAGCGCTTTTCGCTTCATACCAGCTGCGCCAGGCGCCCGCGTCGTTGGGCAGGTTCTGGTGGGTGATGTCGTTCAGGGCGTGGAATGCCCAGGCGCGGGTTGAGGCATCAAGCGTGGGATCGTCGGTGTAGTTCAGCAATTGCGGAAGCGCGGTCATGCGCTGCTCGGGCGTGAATAAGCCGGATTGCGCAATCCCACAGGCGGCGCGCTCCCGCACCAGCGCAGAGGGATCGTCGTGCATCGCCTTCAACAATGGCTCGATGGCTTGATCGGAGCCGGTGAGCGCAAGTGATTCGACGGCCCAATGGCGTGAGTCCTCATCGGAATCCTTCAAATGCGAAATCAAAATCTGCAAAATCTGATCGGTCTGAAAGCCGCGATTGGCCATCAGTCCGAGTGACCATAGGGCCCAGATTTTTTGGGAGTGATCTGTCGCTTCGACAGCTTTCAGCAGAGATTCCAGGCTGGCGGAATCTTTCGCCAATCCGTAGGCAGCCAGTTCCACTTCTACCCCGGATTGCCGCACGCGCATGTCATTGGAGTTCAGCGCAGCCGTGGTTAGAGTCGCCATTTGCGAATCCCAGCGCAGCTTTCCCTGCCATTGTTCCACGCGTGACGCAATTTGTTGAGGTGCCGCCGCGTTCTGGGCCACCGCCAGTTGGAGCAGAGTTTCTGCTTGTCTTTGCGGCCCCATGCGATCCAGTTGCTGCATATCTTTGGCAGAGGCGGGTTTGTTCTCCGGGGCTGATATGAATTTGTCCAGCCGTGGCAAACTAGGATGCGCGCGCCCCATGGTGCCAACCAGCAGAGCTATAAAAACACCTACGAGCGCGGCAACGATGGATGCAAACCTGGCGTCCTGACGAGGGCGTACAGGCTGCTGCGCACCGGTTCCAAAGGCGGTCGCGTCCGACCCCGGGCCTAGCGTGCCGTAGTCCGGAGTGGGCTGCAGGCGTGGATCCGGTGGCTGCGCCGCATTATTTTGCGCTGCCTGGTTCTGCGCCTCGGCGGAAAATGGCTGGAACGGCTCCATAACAGACGAGTCTAGGATCAGGCGGGAAATAGGGTAAAGTTACTTCGGGTCAAAAGCCGGAAGTTCGGTGCACGTGATTCCGCGCGATGGGAAGGGGCCCCATTTCGCGGATCGCACCCAAAATTGATCAGGAGGAAGTCATGGCTTTGAATTCTAAGTGGCGGATTTCCATACTCAGCCTGTCCCTGGCAGCGGTCGCGGTCGCTGCGGCTGGTCCGGGATATCACGTAGTCAAAACCTATAAGGTGGGCGGAGACGGCGGATGGGATTACCTCACGGTCGACGCCAGCGCGCGGCGCTTTTACATTTCGCGGGGTACGCATGTGATCGTGCTGGATGCTGACTCGGGGAAAAATGTCGGCGACATTCCCGATACTCCCGGGGTGCACGGCATCGCTCTGGCTCCAGAACTGGGCAAGGGATTCGTCAGCAATGGCCGCGAAGGCACCGTCACTGTTTTCGATCTCAAGACCTTGGCTCCGAGCGGGAGCAAGATAAAGGTCGGCGAGAATCCTGACGCAATTCTCTACGAGCCTGCGACCAAGCGCGTGTTTACCTTCAACGGGCGCAGCCAGGATTCAACCGCGATCGATGCAGCGAGCGGGAAAGTCCTGGCTACGATCAAGCTTGATGGCAAGCCGGAATTCGCCGCCAGCGACGCCAAGGGCGAGGTGTTCGTCAATATCGAAGATAAGAGCGAGCTCACGGTAATCGATCCCAACAAGCTGGAAGTGAAGACGAAGTGGCCTCTGGCTCCCTGCACGGAGCCGAGCGGGCTGGCGATCGACCGCAAGAACCGTCGTCTGTTCGTCGGCTGCGACAACAAGATGATGGCCGTGGTGGATGCAGATAGCGGAAAGGTCCTGGCGACTCCGGCGATCGGGGAAGGTGTGGATGCTACCGCGTACGACGATGAGACTGACCTGGCGTTTGCCTCCTGCGGCCAGGGCGTGCTGACGGTCGTCAAGCAAGACTCGCCACAGAAATTCAGCGTCGTGGAGAATGTGAAGACTGAGCCGGGAGCGCGCACCATGGCGCTCGACACGAAAACGCATAACGTTTTCACGGTTACGGCGAAGTTCGGTCCGCCGCCGGCGGCTACGGCGGACAATCCTCATCCGCGAAGAACGATTCTGCCGGATACCTTCGAAGTTCTCGTGCTCAGCAAGTAGAACGGGACAATCCAAGCCGCGGAAATCATCACGTAACAGGTAGCGCCGGACCCGTTGGTCCGGCGCACTGGTGTGGCTCTCGCCACTGCGCAACACAACCAATTACAATGATCCGGCCACTAAGCTAACGCGCATGAAAATCCTAAATTCATAGCTCATAGCTCGCCCTCATGACCAATAGAGTCCGCAAAGCCGTTTTCCCAGCCGCCGGCCTGGGCACCCGCTTTCTGCCCGCCACCAAAGCCCAACCTAAAGAGATGCTCCCGCTGGTGGACAAGCCGATCATCCAGTACGGGGTGGAAGAGGCCATGGCCTCGGGCTGCGACCAGATCCTGATCATCACCGGGCGCGGCAAGCAGGCGATCGAGGACCACTTCGACGTCAGTTACGAGCTGGAGAAAATGCTGGAAGAGCGCCGCAAGCTCGATCTGCTGAAGATCGTGCGCCAGATCTCCGACATGATTTACGTGGGATATGTTCGCCAGAAAGAGGCGCTGGGATTGGGGCACGCGGTGCTGATGGCTCGCGAACTTGTAGGTAACGAGCCCTTCGCGGTGCTGCTCGCCGATGACGTGATTGACAGTGCCGTGCCCGCGCTCAAGCAGATGGTGAATGTGTTCAATGAGAAGCAATGCAGCGTGATAGCGGCGCAGGTGGTCGAAGGCAAGATGATTTCTTCCTACGGCGTATTCGACGCGCAGGCGGTAGATGGATTTAACGGGCGCCTGTTCGAAATCCGCAACATGGTGGAGAAGCCGAAGCCGGAAGAGGCGCCCTCGAACCTCGCCATTATCGGGCGGTACATCCTGACCCCTGCCATTTTCGATTGCCTGGCCAAGACTCCAACCGGCGCCGGCGGAGAACTGCAACTGACTGACGGCATGCGCGTGCTGCTGAAGCAGGAAAAAATGTATGCCTACGT
>JAICJP010000053.1 GCA_025928375.1 Candidatus Sulfotelmatobacter sp. | reverse complement strand
CACTACTACAAAGTTGTGGCGCCACGAGGGGGAATTGTGGGAGATATTCCGGTGCGCGTGGGCGACCGGGTAACCACCTCAACGCAGGTCACGACGGTGGACCAACCGGGCAGCCTGGAAGCTTATGTGTATGTTCCGGTGGAGCGATCGTCGCAGCTGAAGATAAATGCTCCGGTGCAAATTCTGGATAGCAACGGAAAAGTGATGGCGGAGACGCGGGTGAGCTTTATCTCTCCGCAGGTGGATAACACTACCCAGACGGTGCTGGTGAAAGCGCGGATCGCGAACGGCAATGATCGGCTGCGGCAGTCGCAGTTCATCCGGGCGCGGGTGGTTTGGGGAACACATCAAAATCCCGAGGTGCCGATCCTGGCAGTGTCGCGCCTGGCCGGCCAGTATTTCGCGTTTGTTGCCGAGCCACAAAAGGGCAATTCGTTTGTAGCGCGGCAGAAGCCGCTGCAGATCGGACAAACGGTGGGCAATGATTACGAAGTGCTGGCAGGGATCAAACCCGGGGATAAGGTGATTGTCTCGGGGACGCAGTTTCTTTTGGATGGAGTGCCGGTGATTCCGCAGAGTTAGCTGTGAGCAATGAGCAGTGGGCGATGAGCTGTGAGCAAACCGCTAACGATTCAGAGTGAAATCCATATTTTTTTACTAGCTGCCATAGCTGCTTAGCAGCGTACAGGAATATTCATGTTTGTTGATTTTTTCGTACGCCGTCCTGTGTTTGCCACCGTTTGTGCGCTGCTGATCATTTTGGCTGGCGCAGCCGTGATTCCTACATTGCCCGTGGCACAGTTTCCCAACCTGGCTCCGCCCCGGGTGGGGGTGTCTAGCTTCTATATCGGCGCGAGCGCGCAAACCGTGGAGAGCGCGGTCACCATTCCCCTGGAACAGCAGATCAACGGCTCCGAGGGAATGAAGTACATAACGTCCACCAGCGGGAATGACGGGACCAGCCAGATCAGCGTGACGTTTGACCTGAGCCGGGACCCGGACCTGGCGACGGTCGATATTCAGAATCGAGTCAACACCGCGCAGGGCAGGCTCCCGAGCGCAGTGAAAGCGGTTGGTATTACCACGCAAAAGACCTCGCAGAACTTTGTTTTTGGCGCGGCTGTCATCTCGGACAATAACAAGTACCCGCCGCTGTTCATGAGCAACTATCTCGATGTGTACGTGCGGGACGCGCTGAAGAGAATTCCGGGAGTGGCGGACGTCATCATCTTCGGCGAGCGCAAATATTCGATGCGGCTGTGGCTGGATCCGGTGCGGATGGCGGGACGCGGGTTGACGGCTCCCGACGTGGTGGCTGCGCTGGGCGAACAGAACGTGGAGGTGGCTGCCGGACAGGTGGGGCAGCAGCCGTCGGTTCCGGGGCAATCGTACCAGGTAAGCGTGCGGGCGGTGGGACGATTGAGCGAGGCGGCGCAGTTCGACAACATCATCCTGAAAACGAATGGGGATGGCACGCTGGTTCGCTTGAAAGATGTGGGGCACGCGGAACTGGGGGCGGAAAACTACGCTTCCGACCTGCAATTCAACGGGCAGGATGCGGTGGGAATCGCGGTCGAGCAACTTTCAACGGCGAACGCGCTGGATGTGGACCGGCGGGCGCTGGCCGAACTGGATCGGCTGTCGAAGAGCTTTCCACCGGGGATGCATTATCACTTGGCATTCGACACCACGGACGCGGTTAGCGAGTCGATCAAGGACGTGCTGTTTACGGTGGGTGGAGCAATCGCGCTGGTCATCCTGGTGATCTTTATTTTTCTGGGAGACTGGCGCACCACGATGATTCACTTCATCGCGACTCCAGTTTCGCTGATTGGCACTTTCGCATTTGTGAAGTTACTCGGGTTCTCGATCAACACTCTGACCCTGTTTGGGATCACGCTGGCGACGGGACTGGTAGTGGACGACGCGATCGTGGTGATCGAGAACATCGAGCGGCATATTTCGGCGGGAGAGCGCGACTCGCGCAAAGCGGCCACGGCGGCCACGGCGGAGATTACCAGCGCGGTCATTGCTACGTCGCTGGTGCTGGTAGCGGTATTCGTTCCGGTAGCGTTCTTCCCTGGGACGACGGGAATCCTGTTTCGCCAGTTTGCGCTGACGATTGCATTTTCGATCGCCATCTCGGCATTCAATGCATTAACCCTGGCGCCGGCGTTGGCGGCAATTTTCCTTGCGGGACCGCACGGAGGAAAGTGGTGGTGGCTGCGGAAGTTCGACCAGGGCGTTACGGCGATGACAAGGGGCTACCAAGCTCTCTTGCATCATTTTCTGGACTACAAGTTCGTGATGGCCCTTGTGTTCTTGATTGGACTGGGACTGACTTATGTCGTGTTCACGCGAGTTCCGACCGGGTTTGTGCCGGATGAAGACCAGGGCTATTTCATCATTGTGATTCAGGCGCCATCGGGAGCTTCGCTGGAATACACGAAGGCGATTGGAAAGCAGATCGCGGGCATGCTGGCGAACGTGCCGGAAGCGGAGGGCACGTTTTCGATAGCCGGATTCAGCTTCGCGGGAGCAGCGGCGAACCAGGGGCTGATTTTCGTCCCGCTGAAGCCATATTCGCAACGTAAGGGGGAACAGCATTCGGCCCCGGCGATCGTGCACCGTGTGCGCCCGATGCTGTTTGGGGTGCAGGGGGCAATTGTATTCGCGACATTGCCACCCGCGATCCAAGGATTGGGGCAATTTGGCGGATTTCAGTTCGAAGTGCAAGACCAGACCGCACACCCGCTGGAGGAACTGGCAGGTGCGGCGGGAGGAATCATCCAGCAGGCCCGACAGCGCAAGGATCTGGCCCAGCTGTACACGCCTTTCACGGCGAACGATCCGCAATACGTGGTCACGATCGATCGCGAAAAAGCCAAGAGCCTGCATGTGCAGCTCTCGCAGATTACCGACACCCTGGGCGTTTATATGGGATCGGCGTACGTAAACGATTTCGATTTCAACAATCGTTCGTATCGGGTTTACGTGCAAGCGGACCGGCAGTTCCGGGCCACGTCGGAGGACATGAGACGCTTCTACGTCCGCTCGGATAGCGGAGCAATGGTGCCCATGGATAACTTGATCACGGTGACGCAGACCACCACGCCGCAGGTGATCAGCCACTACAACCTTTTCCGGTCGGCGGAGATTGATGGATCGCCCGCGCCGGGGTACAGTTCGGGGCAGGCGATTGCCGCGATGGAACAGTTGGCGAGCAAGATGCCGAAGGGCTTTTCTTATAGCTGGACCGGGTTATCGCTGGAGGAGCTGCAGTCCGGGGGGACGTCGCTGATTCTGTTCGGGCTGGGAACGCTGGTGGTGTACCTGACTTTGTCGGCGCAGTACGAGAGTTTTGTCTTGCCGTTCATCGTGCTGTTGGCAGTGCCCATGGCGCTGCTGGGAGCGCTGGGCGCGCAGTGGCTGCGTGGGTTGCAAAATGATGTTTACTGCCAGGTGGGACTGGTGATGCTGGTCGGACTGTCGTCCAAGAACGCAATTCTGATTGTGGAATTCGCGGAGCAGCTGCGGGAGAGCGGAGTGCCGCTGGTCGAAGCGGCGGTCCAGGCGGCGACCATTCGGCTGCGGCCCATCTTGATGACTTCGCTGGCGTTCATTCTGGGCGTGGTGCCATTGGTGTTCGCCAGCGGGGCTGGGGAGAATGGGCGGCATTCGGTGGGGACGACGGTGTTCGGCGGGATGATTATGTCGACGGTGCTGAATCTGTTTTTTATTCCTGTGCTGTATTTGATTATTGAGGGGTGGAGAGAGCACGGGAAGGCGCCGGAGCACCGGTAACTCGACTCGCTTCGCTCGGGGCGGACGAGGCGTCCGCCCCTACACGGGCGCGGGTTGGGGCGTTCTCTTTTTTAGGGTTTTGCGTGGGGATTTCTTTTGGGCTTGCCTGCGCATTTTGGCCATCCATTCGCGGGAGTACATGGTGCCTCGGCATTTGGGGGAGCCGCAGTGGCAGGGGGCGGGGTCATCGTCATCGTAGAGGTTATAGTCCCAGACTAGTTCCTCGCCGGCGGCGATATTGCGGATGGCATAGAGCCATACCCGGCCTTTGACTTCGTCCACTTCGCAGTTGGGGTCGCAGGAGTGATTCAAATAGGCGCCCAGGCCTTCGCCGTCGATGACGGTTTTGCCGTCTTCCAGACCATATAAATAGGTACGAGAGACGCCCTCATAGCGGCGGTCGGCTTCTTCCGGGCTGATGCGTTCTCCGGCGTACTCCACGATGCGGGTCCCTTTGCGGATGGGGGTGTTGGTATAAATGCCAACAGAGTGAATGGGTGATGGGCGGACAACCAAGGCCATGACCTAATTTCGCATGGGAAGGGGAATTTGGGGAGAGGGAAAATGATGGGGACGCAACCGCGTCTGGCCCCTTAGACCTGGTGTGCGTCCTGAGCGCTGCGCTACTGATCTGTGCACGCGGCAATCAGGCTGTCAAGTTTCTGGAGGAGCGCGGCATTCCCCGTGCGGGGATAGTGCGCCAGAGACTCGCGATAGTGGGGGACATTGTAGAGGAAGGACTCGATTCGCTCTTTATTCAAGTCTTCCCAATAGGCGCCGTAGCCGGATTTTTCCAGCCAGTAGGCATTGAAGATTTGCTCAAATTGATGGCTGACTGGGACTGCCAGGTAGGGCTTAGCCAAATGCAAGGCTTCGGTGACGAGCGAAAAACCTGAGTTTGCGATGACGGCTCGGGCGCTGACCAGATCGGCAAAGAAGCCATCGAGAGATGGCTTTTTGAAGGTGATGTTTCCTTCCGTGCCATCGCGGCCGAAGCCGTAGGCCATGAAGGTAGCGCGTACGGAGCTTAGTAATTTTGCCAACTCCGGGGCAGGCGAGGTGACGTAGACCAGAATGTGATCGCGTTGGGTGGGAGTGGCGTCAAGGATCTGCTGGCGCAGCAACGGGGGGAACAGGAAGGTGTTGCGCTTGCGGACAGGAGCAGTGAAAAAAGAGATCACGAGGTAAGCATTGGCGTGCGGGGTCATCAGCCGGGTAACGAGTTTGGTGGCAGCGGCATCGCGGCGGTATTGCCGGGGATAGGAGACGACCGTATTGGTGAGGCAATGCTGGTTATCAATGGAGATGACGGGCAGGCGGCGCTTGTGCCCGATGTGGCAGGTGAGTGGCTCGAAGTCGGTGATCACGAGATCGATTTCGGCGTCATCGACGAGGCGGTTCAGGCTCGCAAGGCTCCTTGAGGCTTGCGGGACTGTGATCAGGTTTTTAGCGATGGTGCGCTTATAGCGGACGCGATTGTTCACGTAGGCGAAGTGGAAGCCGTAGATTTCGGTGACTTCGAACTTATCCTGAAGGTTCTGCAGACCGCGGTCGAATGAGGCCACGTGCAGCCGATGTCCCTGGGCTGTGAGGTGGGTAAGGACTTCTTTGGCACGGGTGGAGTGGCCCGCGCCTTCGCCGTTTACGCCGTACAGGATGTTGGCCATGAATGGGCGAGTATATACGCTCACCACCTGTGCCCTTCTGTGGACTCTGTGTTTAGTTTTTCACCACAGGGGCACAGCAGGAACACAGGGGGATCGATTGAGGAGGACCGCAGTTCTACTGTTCCGGTTGGGGGAGCGGCAGAGCTACGGTGTCGATGGTTTGCGGGTCATCGCGCAGCTTTATGTAGAGCGTCTTGCCTTTTGGCGGCGGGATGGCCAAGGCATCTTCCACGAACCCTTCGGGGACTTTGACGGGGTTAGCAAAATCCGCGTCAGTGCTGACCGAATCCAACAGGAAGAGTTTGTCGCCGCTCAGGGTGCATTGCTTTTCTGGATCGGAGGGGCAGCGGACTCCCGTGAGAAGAGGGACGCGAACCAGATTCACCAGCGACTGCCAGTCTCCGTTGGTGCCATCGCCGGAGACGGGACGAAACTTCAAGGGGCCAAAGGCCGAGGGACCCAGCAGTTTCATAGGATCAAGCGCGGCGAGAACGGTCTTGGAATCCTGCGGGGTGAGACTGCCATCTTTAAAGCTCAGCGTCACGCGGAAGGATTCGTCGGCGGTGGCAACCTCGATTTTCTCCGCGGGCAGAAAGTTTTCGGGGGCTTGCGTCTTCAAGAAAAAGTTTAGATGGCCATTTTGGGGGAGTTCTTCCTGGCTGCCCAGCTTAACCGCAGAGGGCGAGGAACTTTGCTCGACCTGGATGCTCTTGCTGAGCAGGGTGACTGCGGGACGCTGCGCTTCGACTTCGGACTTCAGGTCGAGAACGCGGGCGTCTTTGAGAGTGGCGTGGATGGTCAGCGAATCGCCGGGATGCAGTTTCGTCTTAGCATCGGCATCCGCGGTGGTGAGTTTCAGTTCATCCTGTTGATTGGCGCGGGTCAACGCGCCCGGGGTAAAGCGGATGCCGTTAACGTCGAGGCTTTCCACCTGATCGAGGCGCGTGCCTTTGAGGAGGCCGTCGGCATCTCCGGCATGAATGCTGAAAGTGTCGAGGCGCCCGGCTTCGGCGTAGGTGTGGAGAGGGACCTCGTCAATCTCGCGCAGACCGAACTTCTTCACCTGGAGAGTGAGCCATCCGGCGGAAGCCTTCTGCAGGGGAACTTTGATTTCGATTTCGTCTGGCTTGGAGCTCTTCCATTCCGCGGTGACAGTCTTTCCCTGCTGATCTTTCAACGAGACTTCGCTGACGCAGCAGGCGTCGTCGGACTGGAGGTGCAAAGTGTCTTCGCGACCTACGATCAGGGCGCTGGCGTCTTTGGAGGCGACGGTCCACTGGGATGGCCGCGAGGTGCGGAAGTGGTAATGGGGACCCTCGAAAGTACGGAAGCCCCAGGATCCGCGCAGGGTTCCGGAGACCTCGCCACTGAGGTCGGCGGATTGAAGGGCATGAGTCTCGACGATGAATCCGCCGCGGATGGGATCAGGAGTGGCGGGAAGATCGACGCCCGGAGCGCCTTTGATATCCACGTGGAGGACAAAGTTGTGGGCCAGTTCAGAGGCGAATACGAGGGGAGCGCCATCGGCGGCGACTACGACGGAGGGCTTGCCAGCACAGAAAATCTGGGAGCCGTCGACCGCGCGCAGGGGCGGAGGGGGCGCTACACGTACCGGAGGCAAACCGATCACGATCACCGATTTGGGATTGCGGAAGGACGGAGGGTTGTTGAGCCGGAGATTCAGTTCATCTTTGTGCGGCAGGGCGAGAGCTGGAATGTATTGATACTGCGCGGTGTGGGCAGTACTCAAGATGCGGGCCACGTCTACGACGGCGCCGATGTATGGGCTGTAGTAACCGCCGCGGGCGGTTGGCGTGGAACTGATCTGCGTCAAGAGGTCTGTGGAAGGCCCGGATGTTAAGGTCGCGACCATGGTCTGGCTATGGGCATCGTCGAGCACTAACTGATCCGTGTTCTGCGTAAGGCACGGGACCTGTTGCGCACTGGGTTTGTCGAAACATTGCTGGTCAAGCTTCATTCCGAGGCTACGGGCCAGCATGGTGGTGTGGACTTTCAACTGGTCAGGGTCAGCGGTATAGGTTTCGCGCACCGCCTCCATATATTTCTCCAGGCGAAGGCGGTCGAGGCTGGCCTGCTGCAGATCCTGGGCGGCGCGTACAAATGCGCCCGGCTTGCCGCGGACCGCGGCGCGAAGAGTACTGAAGGCTCCTCCGGTTTCGGGGGCAAGAAACACTAGTGCTTCCTCGGCCTCCTGGGGAACGGTAACGAATACGCCTTCTTCATGGACGGCCTTGCTCCAGGTTTCCACGCGGGTGAACCAGGATTCGGGCGGAG
Source organism: Candidatus Sulfotelmatobacter sp. (assembly GCA_025928375.1). Classification (GTDB taxonomy): domain Bacteria; phylum Acidobacteriota; class Terriglobia; order Terriglobales; family Acidobacteriaceae; genus Sulfotelmatobacter. The sequence continues at coordinate 9,418 of JAICJP010000053.1, read as the reverse complement.
GATTGGTAGAGCCTCGCAGGAAGGCGATCACCATCAAGTAGCGCACCGACTGGGTATCTGGGAGATCGGCATGAACCCAGACGCGATCTCCGCCCTGGAGATTTGGCACCTCGGCAATGGGCAAGGTCACCCCGGCGCGCTGGACGCGCACTTCGACCTTCGGGCCAATCAGGTCGAAGGCGGCATTATCCGCCGCGGCGGGCGAGACGGAGATCAAAAGCAGGAAGAAGCAAAATACCGGGGCGGCCACTTTATGGCGGCGGAACACTTTCATGGGTTCAGAGAAACGCACTGATTCCCTCTCCAGGTTTGGGGTGCTTACTTTGATTTTGGCTGTGCTCGTATTTTAACTGATGGAGTGTGGGGGTCCAAGGCGGAAGTAGTAGGAAGGACAATGCCTTAGGGACAGGACCCTGAGCGGTGAGAAATGAACTATGAGGCTCAGCAGTTCTAGTTGGGTCATTGCTCAGCGGGTCACCACTGCGCGTGATTTTCTGATCCGACTGGCGAGCTTGAGAGAGGCTGTTCCGACTCGGTGTGCGGACGGTCGCGGAGATGCTGAATTTTTCAACACATTACCGGCGATGAGTTATTGAAATTCAGGCATTGTCCTTCCGCCAATCAGTGTCATGTACTTGCGAAATCTATCGCACGAAATTGTGTTGACGCAGACTGTGAGCAGTCACTCCTTTACCCAAAAAATCTGAGCACTGTCGAAAGTATTGGAATGAAGGTCATGGGCTGCGATACCGAAACCATCCCTGGATGCCGAAAAAAAGCAGCCGGCTTGATCGTGCTAGCGGCAAGCCTGGTGCTGGTTGGATGCCAAGGATTCAGCTCCAAATCGTCGAGTTCGCCGAGCCCGACTCCGACTCCGACTGCGACGGGCAGTTTGTCATTTGGAGCGCAGGCTTTAGATTTCGGCAGCGTGGCGGCGGGGAGCAGCAAGACACTGACGCTTTCGGTTAGTAATACTGGCAAAACATCGGCGAGCATCAGCAGCGCCTCTGTGTCGACGAAATACTTTTCGTTGACTGCGCCCAGTCTACCGGTGACGATCGCGGCCGGGCAAAGCGCATCGCTGACTCTGGCGTTTACTCCCAATGCGGCGGGAAGTTTCAGCGCTAGGGCGGCGATTGGCAGCGACGCCTCGACGGCCATGACAGATATTGCTTTGTCGGGCACCGGGATCAGCGATGGACAGCTGGCGGTGAATTCGGGCAGCGAAGCTTTCGGCAGCGTCACGGTAGGAAGCACGCAATCGCAAAGCGTGACGCTCACGAATACAGGAGGAACCACGGTTACGGTTTCGAATGCATCAGTGAGCGGTACCGGGTTCCATTTGAGTGGCCTTAGTACGCCCCTGACGCTGAATGCTTCGCAGAGCGCAGTTTTCACCGTGGCGTTTGCGCCGCAGGCGGCGGGGAGCGCCTCCGGCAACGTAAGCATTACGTCGGACGCAACTAATCCCAGCGTGAGCATTTCGCTGTCGGGCACAGGCACGACTGCAGTGGGGCAGCTGGCGGTGAGCCCGGGCACACTCAATCTGGGCAGCGTGGTTGTTGGCACCAGCAAGAGTGCATCCGGCAAGTTGAGCGCGAGCGGCGCGAATGTAACAGTAACGGGAGCCAGCACAAATAATTCGGTGTTCACCATTGGGGGATTGAGCTTGCCGGTGACGATTCCCGCGGGCCAGAGTACGTCGTTCTCCATCACTTTCAGCCCGCTGACATCGGGGACAGCAAACGCGAGTTTGACCGTGGCCAGCAATGGCCAGCCGTCGAGTACGACCGAGGGGCTGACGGGATCGGGCACTGCGGCGCCCACCCACACCGTGAACCTATCTTGGAACGGGAGTACGTCGTCGGGCATTTCGGGCTACAACGTATATCGTGCGTTGTATACGAGCGCGGCGTGCGGGGCGTTCTCTAAGATCAACTCTGTGCTCACCACGACAACTCTGTATACAGACAGCAACGTTGTGGATGGGAAGTCGTATTGCTACGCGGCTACGGCAGTCAATTCGAGCAGCCAGGAGAGCGGGTACTCGAATATTGCGTCTAACGTGCAGATTCCGGCGCCGTAAGGCGCGAACTATAGAGTTGCGCGAGAACTCTTCTTTCGCCCCGCTGGGGGTGGGGCCTTGTTTTACCTACAACCCACGCCTTACGGCGTGGGCTGCATTCTTTCGCCGCTTCGCGGCTACAAAGCAGTAGCCTGTTGAACCTTCAATCCGCAAAACGAGTTCTCACGCACATTTTCACAGTCGCACCGTAAGGAGTTTGTGGCTCTCGATCGAGAGTACCGCAGCGGCTAAAGCCGCGATCGTTGCTGCCGGGTTACGGCACGACTGAAGTCGTGCCCTTCCCAAAGGCGCGTGCGATCAGAATTCTTTTCGCAACTCTGAAGTCGTGCCCTTCTGAAATGCGCGCCATAAACACGCCCGGTTTTCAGTGGGGGGAGTGGGTGTTGGGGGCTTCGACTAGGGCGCGATATTTTTCTGCTTTGTCGGGCTGGTGCAGGGCTTCATATTCGCGTGCCAGATCAGTTTGGGCGTTGTTGATCCAGCGCTCGGGGGCGCTGGGCTGCTTCTTCAGGATTTCGTAGCCGGCGCGGCTTTCGGACTCGGCTTCCGCATAATGCTTGTCCAGAAGAAGAGCGCGGCCCAGGCGAACGCGCGCGATTCCCACGTTCAGATGATCCGGCGGCAAGGTCTGAGAATAAATATGCAGGGCCTCGTGAAACGACTTCTCTGCGCCAGCGAAGTCTTTGCGGTCGACCAGCACGCCTCCGAGATTGCAGAGGGCGATACCGATGTAGTAGTGCTTGCCGGAATAGACGGCGCGATAGATGTCGGCCATGCGGCGGAAGTCGGCTTCAGCGTCGTCGAGCTTGCCTTGCTGCTGCGAGATCTTGCCCAGTTCGTTCAGCGTCCCGGCCACTCGGGGATGAACTTTGCCGTAGACCTGCTCTTCAATCTGGAGAGCCTGCCGGAGCATTCCGGCAGCTTCATCGCTTTTGCCTGCGGAAACCAGGGTGCGACCTAAGATTGTGAGCGCCGACGCGGTGGCGGGGTGATTCAGGCCATAGAAGGATTGGGTGATATCGAGGGCATCGCGATCGTAGCGCTCGGCCTCGGGATAATGGCCGAGATCGTACTTGATAGCGCCGAGGTTGATGAGATCGTCGGCGATGTGAGGATGGCGATCCCCATAGAGCTGGCGGTCCATGGCCAGAACTCTCTGGTTCAGGGATTCGGAGACGTCGTAATGACCGGTATAAAAATGTGAGTTGGCCAACTCGCTGAGGGTTTCCGACAGATCGGTCGTGCTTCCGCCGCGGGCGGATTGCAGCCGCGCTGCTTCCTCGAGGACATGGATGGAGGCGTCATAAGAACCGCGATCTTCCAGCACTTTTCCCAACGCGCTGGTGGCGCGGGCGAGGGCGGGATGAGTGGGCGAAAGTTTCTGCCGGTAAATCGCTAGAGCCTGGCGCACGTAGCGTTCGGCGTCGTCGAATTTTCCTTGCGCATCGCGCAGCAGGCCAAGTTCCAGCAGGGTCTCAGCGGTTTCCGGACTGTGGGCGCCATAAAGGGACTGATGTTGTGCGAGCGCGGTTTGCAGGAGCGCATCCGCCTGCTCGAATTTACCGAGCTTTTCATAGATGTCGCCGAGATTCTGGTAGAGCTCCGCCTGGATTTTGGGATCACTGTTGAGCGTCTTGGCTTCTAGGGCTCCGCGGTCGACCAGCGTGATTACGCGCATGGAGTCGGAGGGACCGACGGCCTGATCGCCACCCTCAAACAGGTTCAGCATAAATTTCTGGATGCGCTGAGTACGGGCGGCCTCGGCCAAAGCAGCATTGCGTGCTTTCGCCAGGCGCACGGTAAAGAAGGACAGCATGGCGAGCACCAGCACAATGGCCGCGACGCTCGAGATGACCATGCGCTGATGGCGCTGAACAAACTTGCCGACACGGTAAGAAAGTGTGTCGGGACGCGCTTCCAGGGGCTCAGCGCGAAGGTAGTGATCGATGTCTCGGATCAGCGCTTCCACGGAGCGGTAGCGGCGAGCGGGATCCTTGTGCATGGCCGTAAGACACAAGACGTCCAATTCGCTCCATGCAGATTTGTTCAGGGTGGCGAAATCCGGAGGCGGATTTCCGGTTTTCAGGATGGAGGATGGCCTGCCCGGCTCATGCTTGGCGACAATGCTGGCTGCCTCGGCCGGCGTGAGATTGGAGAGATCGAAGGGAAGTTGTCCGGTGAGCAACTCGAAGAGGATGACACCGAGGGAATAAACATCGGTGTGGATGCCGACGCGGTCGCCGCGAATCTGCTCCGGAGCCGCGTAGGCGGGAGTCATCAGACGCAGGCCGGTCATGGTCTGGTTGACGGGAGTATCGAGGCTTTCGAGCTGCTTGGCAATTCCGAAGTCGAGCAGGCGGATGCAGCCGTCCTGTTTGACAAGAATGTTGGAAGGCTTGAGGTCGCGGTGAATGACCGCCTGGCTATGCGCGTACTGGACAGCCTCGCACACGGCGCGAAACAAGTGGATGCGAGTGTCGAGGGGGCAGGCGTGCAGCTTGCAGTATTCGGTGAGCGGCACTCCTTCCACGTATTCCATGGCAAACCACGGAGTGCCATCGGCCAGGGCATCGGCATCGTAGAGGCGTGCGATGGAGGCATGATTCAGTTGGGCGAGGGTTCGCTGCTCGCTGGCGAAACGCTCGCGGCGAGCTGGGGAAAGCCAGGCATCACGCAGAATCTTAATCGCGACTAGATTGCCGAGATCTGTGCGCTCAGCCAGGTAGACAAGGCCCATGCCTCCTTCGCCCAGCAGACGGATGAGGCGATAGGGCCCGAACTGTTGCCGGGGCAATTGCCCAGGATCGGAATTGTTGAGCAGCGTGTGAGCAAGGTCTGCAATACCTCGGTCGAGCAGCGAAGCCGGGCGAGCATCTTCCTTCAGCATGGCGCTCACTTCATGGATCAGCGCGGTGTCATGGGCGCATGCTGCCTGAAGGAAGGCGTCCTGTTCGGATGTCGGCAGGTCGGCGGTTTGGTGGAAAAGGCTTTGAATGCGGTCCCACCGGCTGTGATCCATATTTAAGTCCCCGGAATACCAAGGTGCGGGATCAATGAACCTGTTGGAGTGCGTGCGCCAGCCAGGCTTTGGCCGCGCGCCAGTCTCGCAGAATCGTGGCCTCGGACACGCCGAGCAGAGCCGCCGTCTCAGAGATATCGCAGCCCCCAAAGAAGCGACTCTCCACCATCATGGCCTGACGCGGCTGAATGCGAGCCAATTCCTGCAGAGCTGAATCGAGCGCGATCAATTCCTTGCCGCAGGTGGCCGCCGCCATGATCGATTCGTCAAAGGTAATCACGTGGACTGCATCACTTCCCCCTCGCTTATCAGCGGTGCGACGGCGCGCGGCTTCGACCAGAAGCTGACGCATGGCGCGGGCCGCGATGCGCTTGAAATGCAGGCGCGAAGAAGACGCCAGTTCAGGGGAGTTCGCCAACTTCAACCAGGCCTCGTTCACCAAGGCGGTGGGATTGAGCGTGCAGCTGGGATCACCTCGCTTGACCGCGGAGGCAAGTCGGCGCAGTTCCTCGTAGGTCAGGCTGAACAGATCATTGAGCGCGCGCCGCTCGGAAGCAGCAACGGCCAGTGCGTCCTGACCGGTCGCAGAATTTTCAGGTGGGTCAAAACGTTCGAGCGGCATGATCCTCCCCTGGCATTGGCTCAAATGAGGGGGGAGCCCCAAGTCCCAGCCGCACGCTGGGATAGCGTGGAATGCTACCACCGAGGACTGGGCCAAGCAAGACCGATTTCATGCCGAATCGCCCCCCCAACAGTCCACAGGCGCCATGCGGAGGTTGATGGATTTCTTTTTCCATCCATGACGTTTTTTGCCGGCTTCCTGCGCAATGCGTGGTGAGAGCAAGTGCGCCAGGCGCGGAGGCAGTGGCCGCCACGTCGGGGGAGGAAGCGACCCATGGCGAAAAGAGGCAGGGTTCTGCGCGAGCCGTACGCGGGGCCGGGTCTGGTGATGGTGGAGGGCAGACAGTATCCCCTGGTGCAGGACCTGTGGAGGTCAGAGGTGCGGGCGAGACCGGGACTCGCGGTGAATGTGGATTTCGATCCCAATGGGAATCTCAGAAGCATCACCGCTATCCCGGAGTCGATGGATGGGAAACAAGAGAACGTTCCGCCGGGCGGGTTGGGGATTGGCACGCTGGCGCAGGAAGACGCAAACTTCGGAATCGCGCTGTTAGTCCAGTTCTCTGCGGCCATGTTGCTGCTGGTTTCGTGGTGTTCGCTGACCGCAGTATCGATCCATCTGCCGTTCTCGGACAGCGTAGAGCTTACGTTCTGGCAGGTGCTGGGTTATTTGAATGCAGGCGGCCTTCGTCAGATTTCCGAAATGGCGGCGACTCCGGATGCGGGCGCGATGGGCTTTGCGGCGATCCTGGTGCTGGCAGGTCCTCTGATTCATTTCTTTAGCGCGGATCGGCGCGCGGCGCTGGGAGGAGTCCTGCCGCTGGGTTTCATTTTGTACATCGCGTACCTGGTGAACAGCAGCCTTCGAGGAATCGCTTCTGAACAGGCAACGCGGGTTCCGCGCGAGAGTTTCAGTGACGTCTCCATTGGGTTTGGAACGTATGTGTTTGTGTCGCTGGCCATCTATATGGCGGTGCTGAGCGCAAAGCAATTCATGGCGGCAAGAGAGGCGAGAGGAAACGGAATCGGCAGGTCTCAAGAAGTATCGGCATAAATCGCTTTGGGGGAGTGCGCACGAAACTTAATCTTGGAGGAGAGGAAATGAACAAACAGCGTAGGAGACGGATGATGATCCTGCTGGCCAGCGTGGCGGTTTTGGTAGCCGCCGCCGCGGCGCAGCAGCAAAACCAGGCGCAGCCAAATCAAAATCAGAACCAGGCACAGCCGAACCAGAATCAAACACAGCCGAACCAGAACACGAATCAACCGAAGCAGAAGAAGAGTTTCTGGCAAAAGGTTCAGGAGGCTGCACAGAAGGGTCAGAACACGATGCAGCAGGGTACGAACACGGTTCAGCAAGGTACAGGTACGGTGCAGCAGAACGGGCAACAGGTGCAAAACGGAATGCAGCAGGTGCAGAACGGCGCGCAGCAAGGCATGCAACAGGGAATGCAGACCGTGCAGCCGCAAGGCGGGGGCTTACCATCGGAGCAGACAAACGGAGCGTTCAGTGGAGGAGGAGGCGGGGCGGGTGCATGCGGTTCGAGTTGCTTCGATGCGGGACCGTTCCAGGCCAACGTGTCGCAGATGACGATGAGCCAGGAAGGCGGGTGGCACGTGATCCGCATGAACATCCAGTTCCACAATGCGAGCAATCAGCCGCTGATCATCGCGTATCACGACGGATCGATGGTGATGGTCGACAACAACGGGAACACGTACGTGCCAGCGGGCGGCAACCCGGGCGAGTTGCAGGGTATGGGCATAGATCGCGGAAACCAGACCGACTCGCAATTCGTGCTCGGTCCCGGTCAAACCGGGAATGCGCTGTTCTCGGTGGCGCGCGGGCGCGCTCCCAACAGCCCGGTGGGGACGGGTTACACCTACAACTTGACGATTGACGAATTACAGGCACAAAACGGTGCGATGGCGATTCCGGTGCGGACATATAACCTGAACTTCCCAAGCCTGGCGCCGGGAACCAGCAACGCGGCATTCGGGTCCAATGCAGTGGCTACCGGCAAGGCCGGGACGGCGGGGAATGCAACCGGCGCTGCGGCAGTCCCGCAACGTAACAATCAAGTCGTGCGGGGGCAGCAAAATGTTGGCGTGACGCCGCCGCAGCAGCGGGTTGTTAATGGCAGGCCTGTGGGTACGCCTGTGCAGACGACGGCAGCTCCGGTTGCAAAGAATCAGACAATGGCAGCGCCGGTGATGAAAAATGCGGCAATGAAAACTCCGGTGGCTCCGGCGAAACCATCAGCGGCACCGGTGGTTCGTCAGGCCACGGCGGTTCCAGCCCCGGCCGCGGCAAAGCCGGCCACAGCAGCGAAAAAACCCGCGAACGCTACGGCTGCTACGACGACAGCTAAATAGAATGCATCGAGTTACAAAAATTGGCCAGGTGGGCGGGAGGGTCCACCTGGCTCTTTGTTTTCAGCGTAGAAGGGATCTCGTTCAAGAGAGACATCGCTTGAAAGTTTTTCCATGTGGGTATGCCTTAAATCCTGCGGCTCGCCTTGCTTCGCTTCGCCCGGACAGCCCAAAGGGCGGTCCCTACGCGAATCTGTTAACGACCATCCGGCCAGCCTGCTACCTTGACGAGAGCGTTTGATCGGCGCAGCATGTAATGCCGGGCGGCATCGGGCGATCTCAGCCAGCACTTCTTTCGTTGTTCCAAGCTGCCGGTTGTGGGGAATCTCAGCGAGGTGATGGATGGGTGCAGAACCCGGTGTTCGTGAACAGCGTAGAAGCACGCGCGTTCGGATGAAAGTGGAAATCAAGGCGCATGGCGTCAACGAACCGCTGAGCTGCGACGGCGAAACCTTGATCGTGAACCTGCACGGAGCGCTGATGTCGACGGCCATTCCCTTGAGAGTAGGAATGCGAATCGAGATTCATGTGATTCTGACTGACAAACGCGCCACCGCCCAAGTAGTATATCTAGATCCTGACCGGCCCAGACTGTGCGGCATCGGGCTCGAGAAGCCGGAAAATATCTGGGGAGTTTCACTTCCACCCGACGACTGGGAAGACGATAGTGGAAGGTAGTTGTCCGCGTGAGCGCGACGGCAATGCAGTCGCGATGCTTCAATGGAGGAGATCATGAAAACACTTCGAAGGCTGTGGGCGGAAGAAGAGGGGCAGGACATTGCCGAATACGCGGTGATGCTCGCCGTGATCCTGGTACTGGTGGTGGGGACGATCCGGCTGGTGGGGTCGAACGCGAACAACGTGTTCTCAAGCGCGTCGAGCGCGCTGCAGTAGCATCCCGCGCGCGTGAACTGGAATTTTCGGACCGTAGCAGAAGTTCTGTCCCTGGGAATCCTGCTCGTCTCTCCTGGCTGTGAACTCCTGATGTCGCGATTCGAATTGGGTATGGCGAAAAAGAATCCCGTGCTGGTGCTGGCATCGGGAGAAGATCCGCAATTCGCGATGCTCGGGGAAGTGCCGCACACCATTTGCAGGGACATTGGCGATTGCGCCGGGGCGGGTTGGGATGGAGCCGTCATTTTGCAATGGTCTGGCACGCCGGAGTTGCTGCGCGCAGCGCTTGCAAGTTGCCCGGAGGTGCGCTGGATCCACTCGCGGGCGGCGGGCGTCGACAACCTATTGTTCCCCGAAATTGTGAATAGCGAAGTTCTGCTGACCAACGGCAGCGGCGTGTTCAGCGCGTCGCTGGGTGAGTTTGT
>JAICJP010000131.1 GCA_025928375.1 Candidatus Sulfotelmatobacter sp. | reverse complement strand
TTCGCTGACGTTGCTGCCAACGCCGAAGCTGGAGGGGTCGGTGATCGCGGACCTGAAAGAAGTTGGGCTCATGCGGGTTGGGCTCTGGCTGCACGGGTCAACCGCCGAGTTGCATGATGCTCGCTGGGGCATCCGGGACCGCTACCGTCGCACCCTCGAGATCATCGAAAGCTGCCATGAAGTGCAACTTCCAGTGCACATCAACACCATCGTGGAGCGCAGGAATTTGCAGGATATCGATCCCATGTTCGAGTTGCTCACGCGGCTCGACGTGGCGGCCTGGAACGTATTCTTTTTCGTTCCGTCCAACCAGGAAGACCGCGCACAAATGCTCAGTGCGGAAGAAACGGAGCAGGTTTTCGCCAAGCTCTATCAGGGATCGGGCCGGGTTCACTTCCAGGTGAAAACTACGGAAGGGCAACACTACCAGCGCTATCTTCTGCAGCAGCGGGCGCGGGAGACCAAGACACGTTTTCTCGACATGGACGCAGTCCGTTGCGCGCCCAAGGGCGTAAACGACAGCCGTGGATCGGTCTTTGTGGACTACAAAGGTGAGGTGTACCCCAGCCGCTTCCTGCAGGTGTCTGCCGGCAATGTCACCCGTCACGCGCTTTCGGAGGTGTACAGCGAATCTCCACTGTTCACCTCGTTACGAGACGTATCACGGCTGAAAGGGAAATGCGGACGCTGCCCCGTGCGCACGATTTGCGGCGGATCACGAGCCCGCGCCTACGCCGTGACCGGCGATCTGTTCGCCGCGGAGCCATCGTGCGGGTACGAACCTGGCTCCTAGCCGTTAGCTGTAGACCTTCGCTCTTAGCTTCTTTGCTTGCGGCGCTCCACCCTTATTTCGAAGCTCAAGCCACAATGAGCTGTGTCTCGGCCGGGGTCACCCGTTTCGCGTCGCCGAGAATTGTGATTCGAATCACGTCTAGGTGTGACATGGGACCGAGCATGCGTTTCGTGGGCCGCTGACTTTGCACTGACTGCCTCGGCTGTGCTCGCCGTCTCCATATCTCGTGCCGTATCGGATCCGCCTTGAGGTGTCATCCGTCACGACGGCCTGTGATTGGCCTCACGCGGTCTTTTGCCGGAGCACCTTGGAATTGAGGGATTTAGACGTTCCCGGCCCCAACGCGCTCCACCCCGTTGTGATCAGAATCACGATTCCCGGTGACGAAATGCACAGTGTTTCCCTATGCCTTCTGGCATCCTGACGTTCAATTGAGGTGACCTATGGCCCAAGACGGTCGCGACATTCTGGAAATTCTGAAGTTCGAACTGAACTTCCTCATGGATGGAGGTTATGGGCGCTTTCCGCGTTCGCCGTGGCGAGCCCCGGCAATTTTCGAGGACTCTCCCATCTGTCCGAATTTTTCCGATGTCTCTCATCCCTACCCGTGTGAGAGCTGTCTGCTGGCGCAATTCGTGCCTCAGGAGCAACGCGGCGATTCTGTGCCTTGCCGATTCATTCCGCTCACGAAAGACGGACAGAGTCTCGATGATCTCTACCGCACCGGCAACCAGATCGAGATTGAGGAGGCGCTCGCCGGTTGGCTGCGTGCTCAGATTGAAAGGATCGAGCGCGAGCGCGGTATTTCCGGCAAAGAAGGCGTCGCATAGAGACAACTGCAGTGAGGTAAGAACAAGCTGCATTTCGGGTTTCATTGCCGTCGAACTGTGCAGCCTACAAAAATCCAAGCAGACGTGAGGAAATATGAGCGAAGAGCATGCATACCGAGTAGCCGCGTGGTGGACTTCGGGGCGAACGGGCCTGGCGAAGTCGGATTCCGCGCCCAATGCCATCCATTTCACGGCGCCAACCGAATTCGGCGGACTGGAGGGGCGATGGACCCCCGAGGAGTTGCTGCTGGCCGCGATTGCCGGATGCTACACCACCACGGTGCGGGCGATTGCGGGCGGGGCGCAGTTTGATTTCACCGATCTGCAAGTGGAAGCCAGCGGAACCGTGCGCAAAGCGGAATCCGGTTACAGCTTTGCCCAAATTACCGTCCGCCCGAACCTGAAGATTGCCTCATCCGACGAACGGGACAAGGCCTTGGAGTTATTGAAGCGCGCGGAGAAGCTCTGCCTGGTTTCGAGAGCGATGGGGACTACGCTGAAGTTCGAACCCCAGCTCGAAATCACCAAGCCGGCATCGATCGCATAAGCGGGTCTAAAGCTTCAGAACGGCGCAAACGGACGACGGATCTGCCATCGCCTGGAGCTTGAATCCCACCTTCTTGAAGATGGCCTGCGTGGCGAGGTTATCCCGCAGAATTTCGCCAGAGAGTTTCTTGAATTTCTCCGTCTGGGCGACGCGAGTCACGCTCGCAAGCAGCTCGGTGCCTAATCCCCGGCCCTGCCATTGATCTGAGACCAGGACCGCAGCTTCCGCTTCCGATGCAGTGATGGCGCTGAAACGGCCGACGCCCAGGACCTCCGGCTGGCCGCTTTCAGGATTCTTGCGCTCCGCCACCAAGGCGAATCCGCGATCATAGCTGGCAAAGCAAATGCGCACGAGCCGCTCGTGCTCTACTCGCGTGCTCAGGCTCAGTGAACAAAAGTAGCGAAGATACACGCTGCGTTCCGAAAGCGTGGTGTGAAACTGCACCATAAGGGGCTCGTCTTCCGGTCGAATGGGACGGATCGTCACCGCAGTCCCGTCTTTGAATTGCCACTGGTGGACGTACTGGGACGGGTAAGGACGGATTGAGGGCCGGGGCAACTCATCCGGCCGCACCGACTTTTCGTGGACGACAATCCGCGCATCCAGCGCGAGCAACTGCTCGGGTGTTGCAAGCAGCGGGTTGATATCGATTTCTTTGATCCAGGGTAATTCCAGCACCAGTTGGCTGAAGCGGACCAGTATCTGCTCGAGGGCCGGCACATTGACTGGTTTGCGCCCGCGGACTCCCTTCAGTGCGGAGAAGATTCGCGTCTGCTCCATGGTGCGGTGCGCGAGCGTTGTGTTCAGCGGCGGCAACGCGAGCGCATGGTCGCCATAGACTTCGACCATTACCCCTCCGGAGCCAAACAGGATCACCGGGCCAAACTGGGGATCGATGCTGCTGCCCAGGATCAGCTCGTATCCATCGCGCCGAATCATAGGTTGTACGGTCACGCCCGCAAAGTGTTCGGGGCCGGCTTTCTGGCTGACCGATTGGCCGATGGCGCGGAATGCGGCCCTGACCTGATCTGCGTCCTGCAGTCGCAGATGCACGCCGTCAACGTCCGTTTTGTGAGAAATGGTGTTGGAGAGCAACTTCAAAACGACGGGATAGCCGATGCTTCGGGCGCACGCGACCGCGTCGGATTCGTTTTCCGCGATACGCGTATCGACCGTTGGGATTCCGTAGGCTGCCAGAACCTGCTTTGATTCAAACTCGTTGAGCATGGTGCGGCTGGAGTCTCGCACGGAGTTCAGGATATCTTCCGCCTTGATGCGTGCCTCGTCGGAGAAGTCCGGGCCTTCAATCAGCGCGGGAGTTTCGTAGAGGCCGCGCAGATTGTAGGTGTAGCGCCACATGTAGGTGAAGGCGCGGGCGGCGGTATCGGGATAGGAAAATGTCGGGATCCCCGCCGCGTTGAGAATCGCCGTACCTTCAGCGACTCCTTCTCCTCCCATCCAACTGGCGATGATCGGCTTGGTAGTGCTGTGGGCAAACTGGCTCATTTGTCTTGCCACTTGCGTCGGGTCCGCGAGACCTTGCGGCGCAATGATGGCGAGCAGTCCATCGCCTGCGGCATCCTTCGAGACGATGTCGACGGCTTTCACGTAGCGCTCTGCATCGGCGTCGGCCAGCACATCCACGGGGTTGCTGCGACTCCAGTTGGAAGAAAGAAAATCGTCGAGGGTGTGAATAGTATCGGGCGAGAGCACGGTCAGTTCTCCGCTCGTCGCCATGAGTGCGTCAGTCGCCAGCACGCCAGGACCGCCAGCGTTCGTAACGATGCTGAGGTGCGGCCCGCGGGGGCGGGGCTGCTTGCTTAACACCTCGGCCATATAAAAGAGGTCGGCGATGTTCTGCACGCGCAATACACCGCAACGCCGGAACGCGGCTTCGAGAACTTCATCGCTGCCCGTTAGTGCTCCGGTATGGGAAGCCGCGGCTCGAGATGCCGCTTCGGAGCGCCCGGTCTTGATCACGATGATCGGTTTTGCCAACGCAATCTCGCGAGCCGCCGCCAGGAAGGAACGCGCATCGCCGACCGACTCCATGTAGATCAGAATGCTTCTGGTATGCGGATCATCGCCGAAGTGGTAAATGAGATCACCCCAGCCGATATCGAGCATCGAACCGGTGGAGACGATCGCGCTGAAGCCCACGTGTTCCTTTTCGCTCCAGTCTAGAATCGCGGTCTGCAACGCCCCGCTCTGGCTCAAGAAAGCCACGCTGCCCTTTCGGGAGATGGTCTTGGCGAAGGTGGCATTGAGATCGATCGTGGGATTCATGAATCCCATGCAGTTGGGCCCGAGCAACCGCAGTGGTCCCCGGCGGAGGTGAGTTTTAATTTGTTCTTCTAGTGCAGCGCCGGCGGGCCCCTGCTCGCGGAACCCGGCAGAGATTACCACCGCCGATTTCACGCCGGCGTCCACACACTCCCCGATGATTTGCGGTACGGTTTGCGCCGGTGTCATCACCAGGGCAAGATCAATGGCGTCGGGGATATCCCGAATGTGCCGGTGAGTCCTGATTCCCAAAACTTGCTCGTGCTTTGGACTCACTACAAATATTTTTTTGGGGAAGTTACTTTGGATCAGATTGGCAGTTACGCTGCGGCCCACAGTCCCGGGCCGCTCGGTAGCGCCGATCACCGCGATGGTGCGAGGCAGGAACAGCGATTCCAATCCCGGCCGCGGGTTCGCCTTCTTTCCGAGCAATGCTGACAATGGTTTAGCTGAGGCGCTCGACAATTGACTCACACAAAGTCTCCCGCGAATCGAGATTGCGCCATTTTTTCACAAGCAGAGCGCGGAGGGTAAACGAAGATGAACCCAGACACATCCCCCATCATTGCAGAGTTTCCCTCGTGTGTCTGTGATCACACTATGACCGCGATCACGTGCACCGGTGATGGTGATCACAAGCAATTTTCCGATGCTACAATTCGAGTGAAAAGGAGGTGCTGCTTCCATGCGCGCCCCTTATGGCCTAAATATTCTTGATAATTGCCTTACCTGTCCGGTTCGTGAAGAGCACATCTTTTGTAACCTTTCAGTGCAAGCCGGGCAACGTCTGAATGACATTAAATCGACCGCCGTCTATCCCAAGGGTGCAATGCTCTTCATTGAAGGGCAGCAGCCGCGCGGAGTGTTTGTGCTCTGTGCCGGGAAAGCGAAACTCTCAACCTCGTCTCGGGAAGGCAAGACCATCATCACCAAGCTTTCCGATGCGGGCGATGTGCTGGGCCTGAATTCGGTCATTTCGAGCCGTCCGTACGAAGTTTCGGCGGAAATGATGGAGCCGGGGCAGGCAAACTTTATTCCTCGCGAGTCCTTGCTGCAGTTCCTCAAGGACCATGGGGAAGTTGCGTTACGGGTAGCGGAACAGCTGAGCCGAAACTATTACACCGCCTATGAGGAGATCCGCACGTTGGGTCTGGCGACCTCGCCGTCGGAAAAGTTTGCCAAGCTCCTGCTGTCCTGGTCCACCAAGTCGACGCAGAACGATGGTTCCTCGCCGGTGAAGCTTACGCTGACCCACGAAGAAATTGCGGAGATTATCGGGACCACGCGCGAAACCGTGAGCCGCCTGTTTTCCGAATTCAAGAAGAAGCAGTTGCTGCAACTCAAAGGCTCGACCCTGCTGATTCGGAATCGTCCGGCGCTGGAAAAGATCGTCCAGTCTTAACTCGGTCTGGGGCGACTGCGCCAGTTGCCCCAGCCGTAGCTCGTCGACGTCGGTGCGACTCCTTTCTGCCGGCGAGCGGAGTTCCTTTCTTATGCTGCCAAGCGTCAGCGTGACTGAGACAATGCTGATTTAGAATCGCTGGCAAATAGAATTCAAACCCATGATCCAAATTCAATGTGAGGCTCTGCTGTTCGATATGGATGGAGTTCTCATCAACTCCACGCCGGCGGTTGCGCGCGTGTGGGCACGCTGGGCGATCGAGCGCGGGCTCAACCCGGAGGAAGTAGTAGCGCGAGCCCATGGGCGGCCGAGCCTAACCACCGTGAAAGAATATCTTCCTGATGCCGACCATGCCGCTGAGAATCGAGAGGTGGAGCGCCGGGAAATCGCGGACTTGGAGGGGGTTGTTCCGCTGCCCGGGGCCCTGGATTTATTGTCCAGCTTGCCGGAGGATCGCTGGACCATCGTGACCTCCTGCACCCGAGCATTGGCCGAAGTTCGTATCCGGGCAGCCGGTCTTCCGCTGCCTAAAAAATTGGTCACCTCCAACGACATCACCAACGGCAAGCCGCATCCCGATCCTTACTTGAAGGGTGCCTCCAAGCTGGGATTCTCGCCTTCGGATTGCGTGGTGCTGGAAGACGTTCCGGCAGGCGTTCGCTCCGGAAAAGCGGCTGGCGCCAAGGTCATCGCATTCACCACCACGGTTGAATCCGCAGTCCTGCGGCAATCTGGCGCTGATTGGGTACTGCAGTCGTGTGCCGACATCGCGCTGGCTGCGCCAGCGGGACGGACGAGGCGCCCGCACCACCTGCGTTCAAACGGTAAAAAACTGACACTCTCCTTGCATCTGCCGGGCTGAGGGCCTACCAACATTCCTGTAATGACGCACCCCTACAGCAATTCTGCCGTGAGCGATTGGCCTCCCTCCAACTGTATGAGCTCAGATTGCATCACTTCTACCGAATAGAGGTATCGCAAGGAGAATGAGGATGAAATTGAGGCTGCTGGTCGCAGTTGTTAGTTTGTTTTCGGTTATGGCGTGGACTGCCGTTGCGCAGAACGCCACCTCGAACAAATCAGAGGACAGAATAGTCCGGGAAGTTCGCCACGAACTCTTGATGCTGCCGTATTTCGGGGTTTTCGATAACATCGCGTACAAGGTTCAAGGGGGAACCGTAACCCTGCTGGGCCAGGTAGTGCGGCCCTCGCTGAAGTCCGATGCGGAGAATGCGATTAAACACATTGAAGGCGTCGATCGCGTGGACAACCAGATTGAGGTCCTGCCGCCTTCGTCGCAGGACGATGCCATCCGGATCGCCTTGTTCCGCGCTATTTATCAGTATCCATCGCTGCAGAAATATGAGATGGGCGTGCAGAAACCCATCCGGATCATCGTGAAGAACGGGCGCGTAACGCTCGAAGGCGTGGTGGATAGCCAAGCCGACAAGGACTTAGTTGGCATTCGGGCCAAGTCAGTTCCGGGTACCTTCGAGGTCACTAATAATCTTCACGTGCAGCAGCCCTAGCGGGCGGGATTTTGGCAGAGGGACGCTTCGGCGTCCCTTTTTTTGCTGCGCCTGCGGTGCGTCCCGTGCTCTACAATAACGTTTTACTACGCGGATTTTTGTGTGCGCGTATAATGCTCCCGGATTTGATTTCCGCTCCCGCGGACCCCCTTTGGAGGAAGCAATCATGAGTTTCCATGCCATGAACCGCCGCAGGTTTCTGGAAACCGCAGCGACGATTAGCGCAGCTACCCTCTTCAGCAGTCGCTTCGGATGGGCAGCCGGCGAGCACAAGATCAACAAGATCGGGGTGCAACTCTACACCGTTCGCGACTTGATGAAAGAAGATTTCGACGGCACTATCGCGAAAGTCGCGCAGGTCGGCTACAAAGAGGTGGAATTCGCGGGCTACTTCGGCCACACCGCTCAGCAGGTAAAGGACGTTCTGCAAAAGAACGGACTAACCGCGCCCTCGACCCACGTGCAATACGACGAACTGGATGAGAAATTCCCCTCGGTCATCGAATTCTCCAAGACAGTCGGCATGGATTACATCATCTGCCCCTGGATTCCTGAAGACCTTCGCAAATCTCCCGATATCTGGAAGCAGGCTTCGGACAAATTCAACAAGTGCGGCGAGCAGACCAAGAAAGCCGGCATGCAGTTCGGCTATCACAACCACTGGTTCGAATTCCTTCCCACCAACGGCAAGCTGCCCTACGACGAGCTGCTTAAAGATTGCAATCCAGATCTGGTGAAGATGGAGATGGATCTATGCTGGGCGGTGGCGGCGGGCGCCGACCCGGTGAAGTATTTTGAAAAGTATCCGGGGCGATTTCCGCTGGTGCACGTGAAAGATCTGAAGACCAAGCCCAAGATCAGCAGCGGGGGCCCGCAGAACTATGGCGACACCGTGGACCTGACCGAAGTGGGCAGCGGCATCATCGACTGGAAACGGATCTTCGCGCACGCGCAGCAGGCTGGAATCAAGCACTACATCGTCGAGCACGATCATCCCAAGCAGCCGATCGAGAGCATCACCAAGAGCTATCAGTATCTGGAAAATTTGCGCTGGTAAGTTAACGAGCACGGTGCCGCCGCTTCGGCGGCGGCAATTCTTCTGGGGGGAAGATCGGGGTTCATGCAGGTTCGGCGTTCTCCAAAAACCTATGATGTCTGCATCATTGGCTCCGGAGCAGCGGGAGGCACCGCTGCCAAGGTGCTCAGCGAAGGCGGACTGAGCGTCGCCCTGCTGGAAGCCGGCCCGCCACTCATTCCCGCTCGCGATTACAAAGAGCATGTCTGGCCTTACGAGCTGCCCCATCGCGGTGCGGGAGTCGGCGGCGGTTTGCGGCAGGGACTGCCAGACGAATTCATGGCGCCAAATGGCGCCTGGGAGATTCAGGGCGAGCCCTACGTGTCCGCTCCGGGATCGAGGTTCCGCTGGTTTCGTTCGCGCATCGTCGGCGGCCGCACCAATCACTGGGGACGCATCGCTCTACGCATGGCGCCGGTCGATTTTAAAGTCCGCTCTCATGACGGCCGCGGCGACGATTGGCCCATCAGCTACGAAGACGTAGCGCCCTACTACGACAAAGTTGAGGCGTACATCGGAGTGTTCGGGACGAAAGAAAATATCCCGAGCGCCCCCGACGGTGTTTTCCTGCCCCCTCCGAAGCCGCGCTGCACTGAAACCATCATCAAGAAAGCCTGCGACAAGCTGGACATACTGTGCATCCCGTCAAGGCTTGCGATTCTGACCAAGCCTCTGAACGGCCGGCCCGCTTGCCACTATTGCGCGCAGTGCGGCCGAGGCTGCATCACCGCTTCCAATTTTAGTTCCAGCCAGGTAATGATCCCGCCAGCGGAAAAGACCGGCCGCTTCACCCTGATCACTGGCGCTATGGCTCGTGAACTGATCGTCGGAAAAGATGGCAAAGTAGCGGCGGTCTCGTACATCGATAAGGCGACTCGTGAAGAAAGGCGTATTCACGCGCGAGCTTTCATCGTGGCTGCCAGCGCGTGCGAATCCGCCAGGCTGCTGCTGAATTCCAGGTCCACGCTCTTCCCCGATGGCCTGGCGAATTCTTCTGGGGTCGTCGGGCGCAACCTAATGGATACCGTGGGCAGCGATGGTGGTGGATACTTTCCGCAACTGGAGCGCATGCCGGCCCATAATCACGACGGTGTGGGCGGAATGCACATGTATCTGCCGTGGTGGAAGTTCGATCGCAAGAACGAATTCCTGCGCGGCTACCATACCGAGTTCGGCGGCGGACGGGGCATGCCGGGCGTCGGCGACTACGACGACCTCTGCGATGAATTTGAAGGATACGGCGTGTCGCTCAAGCGCGAGTGCAAGAAAAAATACGGCACCTATATCGGCTTTGCCGGCCGCGGCGAGATGATTCCCAACGAAAACTGCTACTGCGAAATCGATCCCAACGTAGTCGATCAGTGGGGAATCCCGGTGCTCCGTTTTCACTGGAAGTGGGGCGACAACGAACTCAGGATGGCTCGGGATATGCAGGAAACCTACCGCGAGATCGTCGAAACGGCAGGCGGAACTTACATGCCTCCGGTCCAACGCGGGGCGGACCATCCCTACGGAATCGCCGACGGCGGGGTGATTATTCACGAAGTCGGAACGGTGCGCATGGGAGATCGGCCTGCGACTTCGGCGCTGAACGGATATTGCCAGGCGCACGATGTGAAGAATCTATTTGTAACCGACGGCGCGTCCTTCGTCACCAACGCCGACAAGAATCCAACGCTGACGATCATGGCGCTTACCTGGCGCGCGTCGGATTACCTGCTGGACCAGGCAAAGAAGGGGAACCTGTAATGTCCATCTCGCGACGCGACATTCTTAAGTCCCTCACCGTGACCGCGGTGGCTGGTTCGGTGCTGCGCGTGATTCCTTTGAAAGCGGCGGAATACGCTCATCAAATGGTGAAGACGGAGAAAGCGGCGCAGAACGGCGCTTACACTCCAAAGTTCTTTTCTCCGCACGCCTACAAAACGCTGCAGAGTCTTTGCCAGACCATCATTCCACGGGATGAAAATGCCAAGGGCGCGATCGAGGCGGGCGCACCGGAATTTATCGACCTGCTTAGCAGCGAGAATCAGGATTATCAGGTCTCCCTCGGCGGCGGATTGATGTGGCTTGATAACACCTGCATCGATCGCTACGAAAACGTTTATCTCGACTGTACGCCTCAGCAGCAGAAGGAAATTCTCGACCTGATTGCGTATCGCAAGAACGCGAAGACTGATCCCAGTCTCGGGCAGGGAATTGAGTTTTTCAGCTTTCTACGCAAAATGACTGCCGACGGCTTCTTCACCAGCGAGATTGGCATCAACTATCTCGGTTACATCGGCAATACGTACATGAGCGAATTTCCTGGCTGCCCGCCCGTTCCCGGAGAATAGCCTGCTGCGAAATCTAACAAAACAGGGGAGATCGCGTGCTTGCATTGTCTCCAATATTGGATACAATTAAGTTCAGAAATGGAGTACAGCGGTGAACGCACTGGCTGTCGTTCCTGATCTTGGTCTTGATTTGCGGAAAATCCCGGATCTCGCCGACCCGGCTACACGGGCGCGCTTGAGCCCGGCTGCGATTGTGGCTTTTTTTTCCATTGTCGACAAATGGCAACTCAGAAATGAAGACGCCATGGCGATGCTGGGCGGAATTTCACATGGCCGCTATTTCGACTTGAAGCGCAATCACAAGGGGCTGCTCTCGCAGGACGAACTCACGCGCATCTCGCTCCTCATAGGCATTTTCAAGGCGCTCAATATTCTTTTCGGACAGCGTCTGGCGAACCAGTGGACCTCGCGGCCCAACTCCAATCCGATGTTCAACGGAGCGCCGCCATTGCAGTACCTGAGCCGGGGCGGTGTGCCCGCCATGATTGGTGTCCGT
>JAICJP010000465.1 GCA_025928375.1 Candidatus Sulfotelmatobacter sp. | reverse complement strand
TCGAGGTGAAACGATATTCTAGGGGCTGTCCAGAAACTTGCCATTTTGCGCATGGCACAAACGAGTAATTGTCAGGCGGGGGGTCCTATGGTACTTTCTAGGTAAATTCCACGCCTTCGTCGATAGCACTCATAGGTCCCGAATCGTTGTGGTTTCGCCCGAACGCGTGTATCTGAGGTTGCGCCCACTATGAAAGAGATTATGATGGACTCCGCTCCAGCCGCCGCGTCGGCTGATAAAGAGAACTATGGAAATCGCAAGCTGATCCGGCCCACTTTGCCGCGCGGCGAGAACCATAACAATCATGGAAATCATGGCAGCCACGGCGCACCGGTGGCCGTACCGGAACGGCGCGAACGCATGGAGCGGCACGATCGCGGGGAACGCATGGATCATCGCAGTGATCGCGGGAGCATGGGCGGCGGCGGCGCCAAAAAAGCAGCGCCTCCGGAGCAGACCAACGCCGAGAATTTCTACTATCAGAAACAGATGCAGTCGCGGACGCCAATGGTCATCGTGCTGCGCGACGGGGAAGAAATCCACGGCATTATCGAGTGGTATGACCGGAATTGTATCAAGGTCAACCGGGAGAATGGGGACCCGAATTTGATGATTTACAAACCCGCGATCAAGTACATGTTTAAAGAAGGCGAAAACCAGGGATAGCTGAAATCGGCTGATCCTTCTGAGCCTTCTTCGTCGCTGCTTTGACATATGTACGCCGGCGGCAGAGACGTAACAAGCCACGTCTCTACGAGGAGTGATGGCTCCCTTGCCTGTTTTATCCCGCAGAAAATTTATTCAGGCCACCGCGCTGGGATCGGCTGGCATTCTCGTCCCTCGAGCGAAGGGCGACAGCGTTTACCGGTCCGTCTTGGCTGCGAGCGATCAGGCTGCGCCTCTGCAGGAATTTGATTACAGGGACGTTACGATCAGCAGTCCTCTGCACGAGCAGCAGCTAGAGGAAACGCACGCGGTACTGATGCGGTTAAGCGACGAGAGCCTGCTTAAACCTTTTCGGGCGATGATTGGGCAACCGGCGCCGGGCGAGGATCTGGGCGGGTGGTACGGCTACGATCCCAATTACGATTGGCACACATTTGACGCGGGATTCGCGCCTTCGGCGACTTTCGGGCAGTGGGTCTCGGCCGTGGCGCGGTATCACGCAATTACGGGATCGGAAGCCGCCCGCGCCAAGGTGCTGCGGCTGAACCGGCTTTATGCCGAGGTGATCGCGGGCGAGTTCTACGAGAACAACCGCTTCCCCGCGTACTGTTTCGACAAGCTGGTGTGCGGACTGATCGACTCGCAGAAATACGTGGGCGATCCGGACGCATTCGCTATTCTGCAGAAGACCACCGATGCGGCACTGCCGCATCTGCCGCCCAAAGCGGTGGAGCACGGAACCAGCTGGCGCCCTGGAAAAGATGAGTCCTGGACGTGGGACGAGTCTTACACCATGCCGGAAAATCTTTTTCTGGCCTACCAGCGTGGGGCGGGCGAGAGATATCGAGCGCTGGCGCAGCAATATCTCAATGAGCCGTTCTTCGATCGTCTCGCGAATGGCGAGAACGATTTTGCGGGGCGTCATGCCTACAGTCACGTGAACTGTTTGTGTTCGGCCATGCAGGCCTATCTGAGTTTGGGGAACGAAAAGTATCTGAGGGCCGCAAGCAATGGCTTCGATATGTTGGTGAGCCAGAGCTTCGCTACGGGCGGCTGGGGACCGGACGAGATTCTGCGAAAGACGGGTAGTTCCGATGTCTTCGACAGCTTGAGCAAGACTCACAGCAGTTTTGAAACGCCGTGCGGTTCGTACGCGCACTTCAAACTGACTCGTTACCTGATGCGCGTGACACGCGACACCGCCTACGGCGACAGCATGGAAAGGGTGATGTACAACACGATTCTCGGGGCCAAACCGCTGCAGGCGGACGGGCGCAGCTTCTACTACTCGGATTACAACTTCGCGGGAAAGAAGGTGTATTCGGCACATCGTTGGCCGTGCTGTTCGGGAACCATGCCGCAAATCGCAGCCGATTACGGGATCAGTACATATCTACGCGATTCCGGGGGCGTGTACGTGAATTTGTACATCCCGTCCACCGCGAGGTGGACGCAGGATGGGGCGCACGTCTCACTGCAACAGCGAGGGGAGTATCCGTTTGACGCGCACGTGCAGATTGAGATTACCGCGTCCAAGCCAGTGGAGTTCGCCGTGAACTTGCGCATTCCTTCGTGGGCGGGAAAGGCGTCCGTAAGCGTGAATGGCAAACGCGAAGCTGCGGCGGCAGGGCGTTTTACCACACTGCAAAGGCGGTGGAAGAACGGGGATCGCATCGATCTGGAACTTCCTTTGGCGACGCGATTGGAGCCTATTGATCCCCGGCATCCGGATACTGTGGCACTGATGAGAGGGCCGCTGGTGCTATTTGCAATGGCGAATTCGAATCCTGGCTTGACTCGTTCTCAACTACTGGCAGCGAAGAAGACGGGTGCAAAGAGCTGGCAAGTGGGATCCGCACGCGGTGCGGTTGAGATGCTGCCGTTCACGGAAATTGGCGACCAGCAGTACACAATGTATTTTCGGGTCAGCTAGCAATCTTCTGCAACAAGGGGGTTATGGTTGCAGGAGGCGAATTTTGCGTTCTTGCCTCCAGCGGCAACGTGACCGAGATGAGCGTTCCCGAGGGCGTCGAAGTGAAATGCACGCTGCCCCGGTGCTCCATCACGCGTTCGTGAATTCCGGTAAGCCGGGTTTCCCGCCGATGCGACGCGTCCGGAGTCTCGCTCGGGGCTTGGGGACTCTCGATCTCCAAAAGCAAGGATGAGTCCGAGCGCATCAGTCGGACCGTCGTCGCATTGTTTACGGAACGGCGGCTCACGTTGCCAAGCGCTTCTTCGACGATGCGGTAAACCGTAATTTCAAG
>JAICJP010000087.1 GCA_025928375.1 Candidatus Sulfotelmatobacter sp. | reverse complement strand
TGCTTCTGCGGAGTTGGGGCTAGTGGAGAGGACCAGGTCCGCGTAAAGTCTTGGGAACTCAGGAGTTGCGAGTAAAGTCTTGCGAACAATGGAGTTAATCGAGTCCTGGTGGACGGGCGGGAGTGCCGAATTGGGAATCCAGGGAGTGGGTCGGGCGGAGGAGGCGGGCGATGGCTTGTGTTGCATGTCGGAGTTTTTGGGACCTTGGTGATGCATAGTCCCAAAGTTCCACATCCAGATTTCTCAGTCCAGGTTGTACGTCACAATTTGAAAATATTTGCTGTGGAAAACTTTGATCGGGGGAAGGCTCCGGGATCTGAGAGAAGAATTGGAGTACGTCGGTCTGCTCCCGTACTAAGTGCTTTGTGCGTCACTGGGATTGGACTCGCAAACACCAATGAACGATGGGAGCAGGTCGCTGATACGGTTGTACCTCGAATGAAACATCTTCAAAGCGACACTTAGGTTAGACACGCCGATTTTTTTTGTGCTCTCCGCCTTTCGGACATTTTGTCCGAAACTCGTCATGGCTGTTTGCCTGTTCGTGTCGGAGTAGAGCAGCACTGTACCCGCCCAATTAGGGTGTGCGTATTCACTTAGCACGCCGTAATAATGCTTGAACCCCTCAATGTCTTTTTCAGCGTGATCTAACAACTTGCCAACCCTAACGGAACGGGGCATGGTCACAGTGCCGGGCGAGGAATCCTCCGGCCATCCCGTTGCTGTGCCCATCGAAAGTTTTATCAAGTAATCGTCTGCATCCCCAATTCTTTGAGAATCCACAACCGCTGTAATTTTTGCGCACAGGAACCACAGCGCGGCGCTTACCTCTACCGCCGCTCGCGTGAGAACGATACCCGAGACTAGTTTGCTGCTCGCAAGACTCTCAAAGGCACTCCTGCCCAATTCAGCCATTCGCCAAGCAAGGGCTCCACGATAAAGAAGCACTTTCCAGGGAAGTTTTGATTTCGGAGAAAGTGCGTAACCATCAACTTGCCGAGGCGCTATCGATTCGAGCAGAGTGATGCTGTCACTAATCTCGCCCATTAGAGCAATTCTCTCCGTTTTTTTAGCTCCGCTCATTGAGTTTTCTCCGGTTTTCTGACCGGGATTTCACGTCAGAGTGGGAGCATCTCCGCCTCTTTTCCGGCCGCCAAGGACGTAAATCCCTCCGACTTCCTATTGTGGTAATTGTTCCAAAATGTTTTTGTTATAAGTGGATCATTTGTCTGCAGTCGAACGACGGAGCCAGTAAGCTCCTCGATAAGCTTCAAGAAGCCTGGTCGGGTGGAGTGATGTTCGATTCGGTATCGCATTTCGTTATTGAAGATTCTGTACAACAGTTCAGACACCTGATCCGGATCGTCGGAAACGATGGCCCCAACCGCAACCCCGGTACGGAAATCAATCAGTCGTGCGAGCGGATGAACATCCCTATAGAAGTTCGTTTTTTTTCCATGATCGCAGAAGAAGATGACGGGCTTACCCAAGCTCAGGGCCATTGCTGCTTCAGCATCCTTGCCGTAGCTTTCTTTTTCCCCTTCACAATAGACCAGTACTTTAGCGCATTTAACCATCAGGCACTCGATGATGCCTTTATCTTCATGTCCTTTGGCTGCACTCAAGGTCGGGTCGAAATAACGCAGGTGCAACGGGGCAAGCAGTTTATGGCTGAAGATCTTCTCCGTCGCGTCTGCCATATCCCTGAAGTTCTTACGGGTTCTCATGCTGGTTGCCACGTAAATGTCTAGGTCGTTAACCATCGACAGGTAGTACTCGGTGTTCTCAGTCGCCTTTGTTCTTGCGTCGAGAAATTTCTTCGTGACCACATCGAACTTGCTCTTGATCTCGCCCTTCGACGAAATCATCTCTTCTGAGACCTCGTCATACGAGAGCAAGAGTTGCTCCTCAGTAGAGGGGTCGACGACATACTTCTTGAGCAGGGCCTTGAACTGAATCTCTTGCCCTCCGCTTGTGCTGTGCTTCTCCCATGCGGCCTCCAGACTCCGCAGAGCGGTGTCTTGCGTTTCCGGCAACTCACCAAATGTTTTGCACGCCATTTCAGAGATCAGATAGCGGTCATCACGACTGATTTGGTTCAGAGGGAGGGACGGCCCACGGGCGACTATTGCGGCCGTGTCGAATCGCTTGAACTGGAAAAACGTAGAAATCTCTTCGAAGGACAGAGATCGTAATGAAAGAAATGCCGCCTTCACACTCCCGTAAAAGAGAAGGCCGTCCACGAATAGCCGATATAAGCCCCAGTACAAGTGATCCGAGCTGACAATCACCTGATCGTTGCCTTTGATCCACTCAGGATCGAAGTCGCCTACCGTCGTGACGTCATAAGGATGATTGGGGATCGTACACCAGTAATATCGAAAGAAGCCGTCGGAAATGCTTGCAATCTTCGATAGCACAAGAAGCTGATTCAGCTGAACCTTACTTATAGGTTGTGTCTTGATCTTTTCAAGACGATCGAGGACGAGCTTATGCGGGTACCCCGAAAGCCATGTACCAAGACCCAGTTCTGCTCCAAATGACAGTCCGTTGAACTTAGAAATAAGGCTATTTCTCTCGTCAGACATCATTCCTCCAAGTTAAGAAACTTATCTGGCCCAATGGTTAACACCGGTTATAGTTAGTGCGGCACTGATGGATATACGATCTATTCCGATGCGATTGCGTTTGCAAATCTCGCGTAGTGCTTTGCGGCGATCCGGCACTGCCGTTCCAGCCGCAGTCCGGATTTGAATTTGACGGTCTTGCCTGTCCTTAGGTCCATGCACCAGAGTTGCTCAGCAGAAGCCGCGTATTTCTTTTCGATGATGAAAGCCAGCAATTGCAGGTAGACCCTTAGCTCCGATTCCGGCCACTTTGCAGCGTGGAGGAATACGTACCGCGTCTTCTCGTTGGCGTCCCTTACTTCGAGGTGCGGGGTTCCCGCTAAGTTTATGCCTTCAAGGTCAACACCATCCTGACCTTCGCGGAGCAGGCTCCGTTCGAATTTCGAAATCTGGGGATAGAATATCGACACAAACTGGCGGAAAGCAGCGTCGTTGTCTTTGGCCATGTTTTGCCCTCTCTTGCCGCCCATCTGTCGCGCTCGGGCCACCACTTCCGCGGCTACCGCCTCGACGTCAGCACCGGGCCTACTGCAAAACAGAGCAACACCTTCTCGCATGGGCAAGTAGTACGCGAATGCCTTTTCCTTGCCGTCCTCGATCATTTTGATGAGCTGCTCCCACTTCGCTGCGGGGGCCAATACAAGACGACTTAGGGGATAAATATGAATGCTTGGCATTAACTTTTCCTCCAAAACAGAAAAGGGTCCTGCGGCGTCTTACCGCGGGACCCCCTTGTCCTGGCGACTCATTTGTATACCTAGTCAGCTGAAACGTAAAGTGGCCCACTGTGCTCGCGCATGGCACGAGACACCCAGAGGCGAGTGGCCAGCCTTTGTGGTTTGTGCAAAGGCGGGGGCGCGCGGCCGGCGATCCCTGGGAGTCTAGCTACGCTGCAGTCCGAATCTTCATCACCGGGTTCGGCCAGTGATTGATCTTCACCCGTCCTTGTTCGTGATAGGCGTAGCTGCGATAGCTGGTCCATTGCCACTGCTCTGGTTCGAGCAGCAGTCCGCGCTTTACTGGATTGCGATGCATGTAGCGCGCAGCTTCTCGATCCGCTTGCGCTCGCTGCACAGATTGAAATCGTAGAAGCGGCGCTGCCAGGGATGGGGCTCTTCAGGCCGGAGCTTGGGTTGTGAGGATCGGCGGGTCCGCCGCCGTCCAAATCTTATTGCGTTTGGTTTGGGAATCCCCACCCTTTCGCAAACTGCGCGAAAGGATGGGGCAGCCGCCGGGGGTGTGCAGATCACGTCAAAATCCCATTGGGTTTGGATTTGGGAATGCCCACCCTCCCGCGAAGAACGCGCGGGAAGGGTGGGGCAACCGCCGGGGGTGGGAAGATCAACGTCAGAATCTCATTGGGTTTGGATTTGGGAATGCCCACCCTCCCGCGAACAACGCGCGGGAAGGGTGGGGCAACCGCCGGAGAAAGGGCGACCTCAGGCGCTAAAGCGCGGGGATAAGGGGACGCTCATCGGCACGGCTGAAGCCGTGCCCTTCCCTGAACGAACTGCCCCACTCAAGCCAGAGGAGGGCTTGAAGGGGGCACCCGCCGTTCTAATCCTTTTGCTTGCGGCGCTGGCTGCGGCTGTCGCATTCTTCGCGGACCTTCTGGTACTTGTCGGCGAGTTTTTGCAATTCATTGTCGGAGAGATGCTCGATGTCGATCATCTCGTTGTGTGCCTGGTCGATGGACTTGATGATCTCGTCGAGCTTCAGGTGGATGGCGCGGGCGTCGCGGTTCTGCGTGTTCTGGATCAGGAAGACCACGAGGAAGGTGACGACGGTGGTGCCGGTGTTGATGATGAGCTGCCAAGTGTCCGAATAGTGGAAGTACGGGCCCGAGACAAGCCACAGGGCGATGATCAGCAGCGCGGCGAGGAATGCCCACTTCGAGCCGACCATGTTGGCGGCCAGCGTGGCAAAGACGTGAAAGCCTTTCTCCTGGTTGGTCCCATTTCTAGCCATGCTCCCCACTATAGAGAGATCATTCACGGGACAGTAGCAGCGAATATGGGGCGCTATTAATCGTCGAAGAACATGGCTAAAACCTGGGGACATACGGGAGGTACCCCATTTTTCAAGAAGCTGCGCTTACCCTAAAAGATCCTGGCGGAGACCCGCCAACCGCCCGTGTTCAGACGCGGGGAGCGGAGATGCTCGTCAGGAAAATCTCTTGATGTTGGGAGCACCCATGCCCAGCCTCGAAAAGCAGGAAGGCTGGGGCAACCGGGTCGTCGTTTCTGCCGGGATCTGCCCGGCACTTTGTCACTTCGCAACGGTTAATGTTCCCGAGATGAACGTTTTCGTGCATCCACCACCGCGTCCGCTGCGGCAGGAGGCAGACCACGCCCAGTCCACAGTTACCTGCACCGGAGTTCCCGCAGAATCGTTACCGGAGGCCGTTCCTTTTATCTTCACATCGGACTGATTGGTAAAGTCCGCCGTGCCGCTGAAGTTGGTGAAATCTGCGGTCGTGCCATCCGGAAGCGCGTAGGAAAAGTGGTCATTGGTAAACTGCCAGGCCGGACATTCTCCGTAATTGCATGCGCCGCCCATGGAGTCCGGAGACGCAAAGCTTCCGCCCGGTTGCAAGGCTGCCGTGACCGCATTCAGTGAACTCACTTTTCCGGAGTTTGATTGATAGGTCGTGGTGGAATTTGGTTGAGGGTCCGTACCCGAGGGTGGCTGGGATCCCGTACCGGAAGTTGGTTGACTGGGCGTAGCTGAACTGGGTTGAGAGCTTGTAGCGGAAGTTGGTTGATGGGTAGGAGTGCCGCATGCACCCAAAAACATCAGCAGAACCAATACAGGGAGGCCGTTGCGCATGTTGGGTCACCTTTCCGCTGCATCACTCCAGGCGCTTGCCTGGCACTCGACGTGGTGACGCCATTGCGCTCCTATTGTGGAGGAGTCATAGCCCCTCTGACATAGGTTCATTCCTGATGGACAGCAA
The DNA here is from genome assembly GCA_025928375.1 of Candidatus Sulfotelmatobacter sp. Lineage (GTDB taxonomy): Bacteria > Acidobacteriota > Terriglobia > Terriglobales > Acidobacteriaceae > Sulfotelmatobacter. The sequence continues at coordinate 8,820 of JAICJP010000087.1, read as the reverse complement.
GAAAAGTGCTGTAGAAGCTTGCGGAGAGCACTAGATAAACGTGGATTGAATTGATGCCGCAACGTCAAAATCTGATGGCGTAAGGAATTCGGTGCGCGCGCGCATGGCTTTGCGAGGCGGGGCGGACGAGGCGTCCGCCCCTACACATGCAAGGCACTCTACTGGCGTCAAGGAACTGACAGCCTTTAGAAGTTGAACTTGAACGCTAGTTGTACCTGCCTTGGTCCAACCGAGGTGTAGAAAATCTTGCCGAAGCTGTCATTGTCTACCGTTGTGTTGGGCGTTCCGAAGACAGGATGATTCAGTGCATTTTGGGCCTCGAGGCGAACTTCGAAATTCATCTCCTCGCGAATGTAGAACTGTTTTCCCACGGACAAGTTGGTGGTGAAGGACCACGGGCTGCGAACGCTGCCCAGCGCACGGGGAGCGTTGCCCAGCGTGAAATCGGCTGGACGCTGGAAGACGGTGTTGTCGACGAAGTAGTTATCCATGAAATTCGAGCCGTGGTTGCGCTTGGGCGTCCCCACGATGTTGGGACGCTGCGTGCCATAGGTGGGAATTGGATTTCCGTCTTCAACGTCAAAGGTCAGCGGACGTCCATCGGCGATACGCCAGATGCCGTTGGTCTTCCATCCGCCGATGACGAATTCTGCCCATCGCGGCATATTGCCCAGGAAGGCGCGGCCGCGTCCGAACGGCAGATCGTAGCTGTAGCTCAACTGAATCACATGGGGAATGTCGAAGGTCGAGAGGCTACGCTCGAGCCAGGGCTTATTGGGATCCTGCAAGCCGGAGAAACTGCCCAGCCAGGTGACGTTGTCGTCAGCCTGAGAAGAGTTATCGATGGACTTCGACCAGGTGTAGGTGGCAAGGAACTGCAGGCCGTTGGAGAATCTTTTTTCTGCCAGCAACTGCAACCCGTGATAAATGGAACTGCCTATCATCTGCGGTTCCGTGGTTACTCCAGTGAACTGTGGATAAGGAAGCAGCAGCTGGAAATACGGAATCTGGTCGAAGTTGCTGCCCAATGTGCTGTTGGGATCGGTGATGGATGTAGCGAAGGGATTGTCTACCAAGTTATTCAGGCAAGCGATCGTGAGGCCCTGACATGGGTCCGGTGCATTGGGATCGCCGACGGGCAAACCTTCCACCCAGGGTCCTAAGTGGTTTCTGTAGTTGGAACCGCTGAAAGGCAGGTGGGTTCCCTTCTTGCCGATATACTCCGCGTTGATCAGGATATTGCTCGGCAATTGCCGCTCAATGCCGAAGCTCCAGCTCTGCTCATACGGCGTCTGGTTCGCACCCGCAGAGCGCAGCGGACCGTTGGCGTCGAAACCAACATCGTTCATCAGCCCGAGCTTATTTCCGGATGGCTGAATCAATCCGTTGGGGAACGGATTACTCAGATGCGCGTAAGGGGTGGCGTGATTGGCGGGGTTGGCGGTGATCACGTTGGTGTACTGGTTGAAGCCCTGGCTGCCGTACGGAGCGACACCGGTTACGCCGGAGCGGGACTGTCCGTAATAGATGCCGTAGCCGCCGCGCACCACCATCTTCGGAGCAAACTGGAAAGCAAAGCCGATGCGCGGCTGAATGTCGTGCCAATCGGTCACATAGTTGGTGCGCTGGCCGGAAGAGGCGAACACCTCGCCGCCTTTGAGCGGAAGGTTTACCGGATTACCAGTCACTGGATCGGTATAGGTGACGCTTCCACCATTCAACGGGCTCGGGGCGTTCGGATCAAACCAGTTCTGCCGGTTGTAGCGATCGGTCCGGGGCAGCGTGATGTCGTAACGCAAGCCCAGATTCAGCGTAAGTTTGGAAGTTGCTTTCCAGTTGTCCTGTACGAAGAAGCCGTACTGATAGTTTGTGGTGGCAGGCCGGAACTGGATTTCGTAATTCGAACCACCCTCGTTGCCGGCATCGCCCTGCGTGAACATGCCCATCATGAAGCTCGCCATGGGGTCGCCGCCGCACACATCCTGACCGCTGGGGCACGCGTCGGAGCCATCCTGGTTGAAGCTGAACTTGCCAAGCGGGGAGTTGGTCTGGATGTAGTTGATCTGGTGAATTCTTCCATCGAAGCCAAACTTGAACTCGTGCGAGCCATGAACCTTGTCGAGCGTGATTGAAAGTTGTCCGGTATCTTGGCCCAGCCGGTAATTGCCGTAAGGGTCGGTGCCGATGTTGGCATAGCCGGCGCTGGCGTACTGGTCGATGAAGATCGCGGGAACACCGTTGAAGCCATTGCTCTGCAAGTACGAGGGGAAGCCGAGGGCTCCCAGCGGATCGTTCTGCCCGTGAGGGTTGTAGGAGTCGATGTGCCAGACTCCGCGGGTGAATCCCAAGGTCGCATTCAGTAACAAAGTGGGACTGAACGTATGGGTGTCGGTGACGGCGAAGAGGTGGGCGTTGGACCAGCCGGGACCGCCCTGGCAGGGATCGGCGTAGTTCTTGAAGCAGTCCAGGCCCGAGCCGGCGGGATTATATTGATACGCAAACTTCGCGCTCATTAGATTGTTCTCGGTCCAGCGATGGTCAATTTTCAGGTCGAACTGGTCGTTGGACCTGTGGCTTGCACCGGAGCCGAACCAGTTGTTGTAGATATCCCCGCCGGAGACATTTGCTGCGGGAAACAGAGCCATCATCTTCTGCGCAACGGGATCAATCAGATTGCCTGGGACCAGAGAAGCCGGGCCCGGGCTCGTATACGTTGCGAGATTGTTGAAGGGAATAAACGTGCTGCGCAGGATGCCTCCGGAACTGGAGTCGTAAACCCCGGAGTAGGGATCCCAGATCTGGCCGGCGGCTGCGCTGCACTGGCCATTGGTATCGAACGAGCCTCCCTGTGCGGCACAGACCTCGCCGAAATCGCCCGTACGCATGAGAGCGGTGGGAACCGCGCCGCTCGCGGTGCTCAATCCTGAAGAGCGCAGGCCGTCATAGTCGACGAAGAAGAACGTCTTGTTTTTGATGATGGGACCGCCGAAGGTGAATCCAAAATTGTTCCGGCGCAGTGGCGGAATGGGCTCGCCGTTACGATTGGCGAACCAGTCGTTGGCATCGAGGCTGTCGTCGCGGAAAAATTCGTACCCGCTTCCATGAAACTTGTTCGTGCCCGAGCGCGTGATCATGTTGACTACGGAACCGCCCGAGAAGCCATACTCCGCGCTGAAATTGGTTTGCTGAACCTTGAACTCCTGCACGGCCTCGGGCGATGGCAGGTATGTGGCCGCGGTGATGCCGCCATTGGGTTCCGAATTGGTGGCTGAAGCGCCGTCGGTCAAAATGTCGGCGGTCGATCCGCGACTGCCGTTGGAAACGAAGTTCGTTCCGGTGCAATCGGCACCGCATTGGTCATCCATCTCGGTAACGCCGGGGGCCAGAGAGGTCAGTGCGACGACGTTGCGGTCAATCAGCGGCAGATCGTTAATGTACCTGCGATTGACCACCTGCCCAGTCTCCGCATCCTCGGTCTGAATGGTCTGGGATTGCGCTCCCACTTCCACGGTCTGGGTCGCAGCCCCGATCTTCAACTTCAGGTTTGTCGTCGCGTTCTGGTTGACATCGACCATGAAGCGGGCACTGGTGACTTTGGCGAAGCCCTGGGCTTCGGCCGAAACCGAGTACTGTCCCGGAGCTACGGATCGGAACAGATAGCGACCGCTGCTGTCGGAAGTAGTAACGAAGTTGAATCCTTTCTCCTCATCAAGGAGCGTCACGCTGGCGCCGGGGATGACGGCGCCGCTCGCGTCCGTCAGTTCGCCGCTGACCGTTCCGAAGTAGGCCTGGGCACAAAGCAGCGATGGAATCAATAAAGCGCCAGCGATCAGAAGAGTGCAGAGGAGAAATTGCGGAATACGGCGGGAGCGAAACTGGGACGCTTGCATAGGAACCTCCTGATGCGTGGCCGGAACACGAGGATCACGCCCCGAACACAGATGGTTTTTCGCCGCCATCCTACACAAAAACCATGCGCGCCGTCATGGCAAAAATGCAGGCCAGAAACGTTTTAATAGCGATTTATTTTCTTGATTGTCAGGGGGGAATGGTGCTAACGGGTTGGGAAAAAAAGGGCGGCGAAGGTCGCTCGCGCCCGGCGAACTGAGCGCTCATCGTCACGACTGAGGCCGTGCCCTTCCCTGTTCGCCATCTGCGGATAGCCTGGGGCAGCCCCCTCTTCAGGCGAAAGCTCTCGGGTTGGCCATGAGGGTGGGCGATCCGCCGTGGGGGGTGAAAATCAGCGCGAAAATCTCATTGCGTTTGGATTTGAGAATCCCCACCCTGTCGCAAACTGCGCGAAAGGATGGGCCACCCGCCTGGTGCAAGGGTGGGTGTCGGCTGTGTGTCCTTGAGACTCGAGCCACGCTACAGCCCGAACCTTCATCACCGCGTTTGGGCACTGATTGATCTCCACCCGTCCTTGTTCGTGATAGGCGTAGCTGCGATAGCTGCTCCATTGCCAGTGCTCTGGTTCGAGCAGCAGTCCGCGCTTCGCCGGATTGCGATGCGTGTACCGCAGCTTCTCGATGCGCTTGCGCTCGCTCCATAGATTGAAATCGTAGAAGCGGCGCTGCCAGTTGTGTGGCTTTCAGGGCAAAGCTCGGGTTGGCATGAGGGTCCGGCGGGTCCGGCGCGGGGGTGTGAAGATCAACGTCAAAATCTCATTGCGTTTGAATTTGGGAATGCCCACCCTCCCGCGAAGAACGCGGGAAGGGTGGGGCAACCGCCGGAGAAAGGGCGACCTCAGGCGCTAAAGCGCGGGGATAAGGGAACGCTTATCGGCACGGCTGAAGCCGTGCCCTTCCCAGTTGCGAGTCCCCAGAGTCATCGCGGACACGCACCCATTGAGATTTACGGACTGCAATTGAAAGTTAAGCAAGCCGAAAGAAGGGTTGAGTGGGGCACGGTGGCATCGCGGCACGCTGGCATCGTGGCGCGCGCACGCCTCGCTTCGCTCGGCGGGGCGGACGAAGGCGTCCGCCCCTACATGTGCATTGACGCTTCGCGCTTGCGCTTATTCGAAGCGCAGGGCTGACATGGGATCTACTCTGGTGGCTTTTCTGGCTGGGAGCCAGACGGCCGCCAGGGCCACGGCGGAGAGCAGGATTGGGGTCAGGATGAATGCCATGGGATCCCAGGTCTTTACTCCGAACAGGAATCCGGTGAGAAATTTTGTCAGCCAGAATGCACCGGCGATGCCGACCACGAGGCCGATTGCGGCGAGCAGCATTCCCTGGCGAATTACCATGTTGCGAATGTTTCCGGCCTGGGCTCCTAGCGCCATCCTTACTCCTAGTTCTTGCGTGCGCTGCTGGACTGAGTAAGCCATTAATCCATAGATTCCGATTGCGGCCATCAGTAGAGCCGACGCGCCGAAGACGGTGAGCAGCAACATATTGAAACGCTCGCGCGATGTGGTGAGCACGACAATGTCGTCCATGGTGCGAATGTGCGCCACGGGCAGGCCACCGGTGGATTCGCGGATCGCGTTGGTGACGGCGGCGGCGAGCGTGTGGGGCTCCATGCGGGTGCGCACGATCCACCAGAGGGGCGCGATGCGGGAGTTGAGTTCGGTAACTTTGTCGGGCATCTGCGCGACTGGGATGTACATGGTGGGACCGGGATCCTGATTGAGTCCGCCATCGCGTGTGTTGCCTACAACACCAATGACCTGGCGAGGAGGCTCGGCGAAGACTGGTCCCATGCCCGGTCCGATCACAATGCGGTCGTTGAGGGGATCGCCTTTGGGCCAGAACTGGCGCGCCATGGCCTCATTGATGATGACCACGCCGGGAGCGGATCCGTTGTCGCGCTCGGTGAAATTGCGGCCGCGGAGCACGGGGACCTTGAATACATCGAAATAGCTCCAGGAGACGGGGAAGTATCCGGCGCCACCGGTGTTGGGATTGTTGCCGTTGGCGCGTCCCACGATGTTGAAAGGCAGGCCAAAGCCTCCTTGCAGCGGGAGGCAGCAGGCGGCCGCGGCGGCGGTGACGCCGGGAACGGCGTTGATCCGCTCGGTGCCGTCGTGGATGACCTGGGCGACGCCACTGGATTTCTGAAAGCGGTCGCCGCTGATCGACATGGCCAGGGTGAGCACGTTGTGGGTGTCGAATCCGGGATCGACAGACTGCAGCGTCATAAATGTCCGAATGAGCAATGCGGCCCCGATGACCAGCACGAGGGCAAGGGCCATTTCGCTGACGACCAGGACGGAACGGACTTTGCCGCTGCGGAAGCCTACTCCGGAGCGGTTGCTGCTCTCATTCAAAATTGCGGCGAGGTTCTTGCGGGAGGCGGTGATCGCGGGCACCAGGCCGAAGAAAATTCCGGTCAGCACGGAAATTCCGAGTGTAAAGAGAAGGACGTGGGAGTCGACTGTGACCGCCGAGCCATCTTCGCCGATGCGGGGGATGCTTCCGGGATTGATGGCGAGCAGGAAGCGGACGCCGGCGAATCCGAGGATGAGTCCGAGGATTCCGCCGGTGAGGGATATCACCAGGCTCTCTGTGAGCAACTGACGGATGATGTGCCAGCGCCCGGCGCCCAGCGCAGAGCGCGTGGCCAGTTCGCGCTTGCGGGCGGTGGCGCGGATCAGCAGCAGATTCGCAACGTTGGCACAGGCAATCAAGAGTACAAGCCCGACGGCACCAAGCAGCACATAGAGGGACGAGCGCGTATCGCGGACCATCAACTCCTGCCACAAGACCACGCCGAAGCCGTCGTTTGGACCCAGCGTGCCGGGATAGGTGGAGCGATATTGATTGGCGGCGAGCTTCAACTGCGCATTGGCCATGGGGACCGTGATGGCCGGCTTGAGGCGCGCAATCACGCCGAAGTAGTGGGCCTGGTCCTGCGAAGTGAGTTCAAATTGAAAGGGCAACCAGAGGTCAGCGGGATTGTCGGTAACGAATCCGCGACCGATTACGCCGACAACCTGATAGGGCGCTGCATTGAGCTGAATGTTTTTGCCGATGATGGCGCGATCTCCGCCAAAGCGCCGCTTCCAGAGACCGTAACTTAGCACCACCACATTGCCGCCGTGGGGGCTGTCTTCGGCGGCGGTGAAAGTCCGGCCGGCGAGTACGGGTGCGCCCAGAATCGAAAAATAGTCCACGGTTACGTGCACGCCTTGCACCTGCTCGGGCTGATCGTTGCCGGTGAGGTTCAGTCCGGCGCCGCCGCTGTCGTACGCCGCAACCTGGTGAAAAATGCCACTCTGCTGCCGCCAGATATTGAACTTGGGCACGTTCGCGCCGGGGAAGGAACCCTGATCGCCGGTGTTCATCAGATGCACCAGCGATGGCGGATCGGGATAGGTGAGGGGTTTGAGCAGAACTGTATTGATGACGGAGAAGACGGCCGTGTTGGCGCCGATCCCGACCGCGATCACAAGAATCGCGACCACCGTGAATGCTGGGGCTTTCAACAGAGAGCGGACTGCGAAGCGAACGTCGTGCCAGATGTACTCCAGGGAGACAAAGGAATAAGCGTCTGCGCGGTTAGTCAGGCTGGGCTGGGGCATGAGGGCTCCTGTAAATCAGACGCGTACCCAGAATGGACGCGGCCAGGTTTGGAAAGTTAGTGCGAGAAGCGAAATCATGCGGATCTGTTGCAGCGCCACGCGATGGGGTGGATTCAGTCGTCGCGCCGCGTAGCTCGGCAATGCGCTTGGTGTAGAGATCTTTCAGGCAGTCGACCCACCACTTATAAATCGTACATGTCTTCTCGCGACGAGCGAGCCATTCCCGTTGCTGCTTTTGAAGGCCCTGCTTCTGATCTGCCCGGAATTTTTGTAGCGTTTCGCGGTAGATGCGCCCGAGTTCCAAGTCCAACGCAGCGACCTCGGGCGAATAGCAGATGGCTCGATCGAATTCTTTGGTAGCTTTCCTGCAGTCGTAGCTGGTGGGAAAGGGGCCCTGCAGTTTCGCATGGTCCACGATGAACTTTGTGCCATCCCAGTTGTACCAAACGGTTAAGGGTTGATCGCGGTCGGAAGAGTCGCCCCAGCGTACTACCAATTTGCCGCCGTCGACGGTGAGTGTGTAGTTCGGATTCCCAAAAACGGGAATGGCCTGATTTACCTGGTCAGACCAGGGCGGGTCTCCCTTTGCGTTGAGAAGCGGCAATTCGGCGAGTGTGCCATGGGGGTGCCGAGTGTAGACGGCATGTACGTCTGGCCCGGCCGTTCCTGTCATGCAGGTGGAAGCCACCACGACAGCTTCCGGCTGTCCATCACCGGTGAAATCGTAGTACTCCAGGTGATCGATGTGGATCTGATCGAGACTGTCACACTCGTCCACATCGGATCTCGCATTGATGGCGCGCTTGATTTCAGTTGGTGTGATTGGCTTGGCGGGTTCGGCTTGACGCGCGCTTAAAAGTGATATCGAAAGCATGCACATTGATGCGGCTTTTAGAGCGTGGATTGCGTAGCGCATCGGTGCTCCGCGCGTGCGGGTAGGCCTAGCTTCGTGTGGAAGTATACCTGTGCTGCCGGGGAGGAAGTCAGGTTATCGTTCCGTCCGTACTGGCGATTGCGACCTGAGCGTGGGGCTTCTTCTCGAAAACCGACAAGGTGGCGCCGATGTTTTGTTATGGATCCACGGAGGGAAGCCTAAGCCCACCCACTTTCCTTTGCGTAGGATGCAAAGTGTTACTGGAAACGATCGGCGGCGGTGGCGCGGAGACCGGCGGACGCACGCCTCGCTTCGCGAGGCGGGGCGAACGAGCCTCGGCCCTACATAGAGCCGCGTTACATAGAGCCGCGTTTGACGCTCGTCTTGTTCTGTCTTTAAACTCAAGTATGAACGGCGT
>JAICJP010000354.1 GCA_025928375.1 Candidatus Sulfotelmatobacter sp. | reverse complement strand
GGCTCTTCTCCCCGGCCAGGCTCCATGGAGCGAAATTGCATGGCGACGGCGTACGGCGGATTACAGCTCGGGTTATTGCCCGAACGCAAGATCAACAAACGGGCAGTAGCTGCGGCATACGGGCTGGTTGCGCTCGCCCTGCTGATCGTGATCAACCTTGAACTCCTTGTGCCGGAGAGGATGCAGGTGAGGCAGTATCACGTGACGGAACTTATCCCGATGCCGTCGCTCCGTCCTGAGCCCCTGCCGATCAAGGTGGCTGCAGCAGTTAAGCCCAAACTTCTTCCCGCGGTAAAGCTTCCGGTCTTCGAACAACCGAAGCTCGTCATGCCCAAAGAACTAAAGCGGGAGATTCCACAACCGGTCGAAGCACCCAAAGTAGTGGTCAACAGTTTTGCGCCTCCACAGTTGAAACTCACTCCTGGGGGAGCGCGTCCTCAGCTCATACATACCGGAGAGTTCAACGCCACCGGCAGTTCGCAGGCGCCGACCGTCAATGCTGCCATTGAAAAAGTTCAAACCGGCGGATTTGGGGATCCCAACGGCCTGCCCGGCACTGGGAAACAAGGTGCGAAGCTCTACGCCGCGCAAACGGGCGCGTTTGATATGCCCGCGGGCTCTGGACAAGGCAATGGAAGTGGCGGCGCCAAGGGCATCAAAGGAACTGTAGCCAGCGCCGACTTCGGCAATGGCGTCGCGACAGCTGGCCGCGGTGATGGCCGCAGCAACGGTAAAAACAACATCGCCACTGGCGGGTTTGGATCGCAGGAAGTTGCGCATCAACAAGCGCCCAAAGCCGTCCAGGATTCCGGTCCGGCTACCAGTCCGGTCGAAATCACTTTTAAGCCGAATCCGGTTTACACCGAGGAAGCACGCGCGCTGAAGCTGGAAGGCGAGGTTCTCCTCGAAGTGAGTTTTTCTGCCAACGGAACTCTGCATGTGAACCGCGTGATGCGCGGCTTGGGACATGGCTTGGATGAGGCCGCAGTTACCGCCGCCAGCAGGATGCGATTTAAGCCAGCATTGCGTTACGGCGCTCCGGTGGATTCGACGGCGGTGGTTCACGTGACATTCCAGTTGGCGTACTAGGGTTTTGGAAAGTGAGTTGTTTGGGGCAGTGAAAAGAACGAATTGGGTCAAACAAGGCCTGGAGAAAGAGCCATGCGTACGACGAAATGGATGGTAATCGCCGTTCTGTTGGGGTCGCTGAGCGCAGCCGCACAGCAAGCAGCGGACTCGCAGTCGTCGGCACAACCGACAACACCCGAAGCGGCGCAAACCGTGCAGACTTCGCAGCCAAGCGCCCCGGTGCCTGCCCCGAGTGCTACCGCCTCCGCGCAACCAGCAGCGGCTGCTACCATACCCGCTCCGACCACGATGGACCAGGTTGTGAGCCTGTTCATTGAGCGCGAACATGGGCTGATTAAGATGCTGGCGAGCCGCACGCCTGTGGTTGAGACCTATCTTCAGAACCTGACTGCCGACCCGGTGCTCGGTGCCGTACCCAGCGAAGATCATTATTTCCTTGGCCGCATGGATATGGGGGCGACGGTCGATCGCAAGGACTATCTGAAGGAACAAGAAAAGAGCATGCAACAGCGCCTGCTGGGCGGGTTCCAGAAGCTTTATAAGGTGCAATATCAGCCCCTCGGCTTCTCCTGGATGGTCTACGCTGACCGCACGGACTTCGATCGGGAACACTATGACTTCCGCTATGCTCGCCGTGAGTTTTTAGGCGATGTCCGCTGCCTGGTGTTCGACGTAACTCCCAAGAAGGGTTCCGGCAAGGGGCGTTTCCTGGGACGTATTTGGGTCGAGGATGAGGGATTCAACATCGTCCGCCTGAACGGCACCTACTATCCCGCCCCGCGCAATTCCTATTTCTTCCACATGGATAGCTGGCGCCTCAACCTGGTTGCTGGATATTGGGTTCCGGCATTCATTTACAGCGAGGAAGGCGACTTCAGCGCGGGCGCAAAGAACAAATTGGCATTCAAAGCGCAGACCCGCATTTGGGGCTATGAGCTAAAGAAGGGCGGCAAGGATGATGAGTTGACGCAGATCCGCGTTGACAGCGTCACCGACCAGAGCCCGACCGCGCAGGATGCTTCTCCGCTGCAGGCGGAGCGAGCTTGGCAGCAGCAGGCGGAAGACAATGTCGTGGAACGCCTCACCAGCGCCGGATTGCTGGCTCCCGATGGGGATGTTGACCGCATTCTCCAAACCGTGGTGAACAACCTGGAAGTCACCAACAATATTGACCTGCCGCGCCCCGTACGCACGCGCGTACTGCTCACTTCCCCGCTGGAAACCTTTAGCGTGGGCAATACCATTGTGATCAGCCGTGGACTCATTGACGTGCTTCCCGACGAAGCCAGCTTAGCGGCGGTACTCTGTCACGAACTCGCCCACATTGTGTTGGGTCATAACCTGGGATCAAAGTACGCGTTCAACGACCGCATGCTGTTCTCCGACGAGGGTACATATCAGAACCTCGGGTTCCGGCACATTCCGGAAGAGGAAACCGCGGCCGACAAGAAAGCGATTGAGCTCCTGAAGAACTCACCCTATGCCCAGAAGCTAGACAACGTCGGGCTATTCCTGAAAGCACTGCAACAACGGGCGCCGGCGCTGGGCGCGCTTCTGACTACGCACTTGGGCAACCCGCTTGCAACCAACGGATCGGTCACTCGTCTGGCGGCGTTGGCCACGCAAGGCCCAGTCCTTGAGAATACCAAGCTTGATCAGATTGCGGCGCTTCCGTTGGGCGGACGCGTAAAGGTCAATCCTTGGGATAACAGGGCGGAGATGGTGAAGACAGCACCGGTGGCGATCACCTCGGCGCGTGACAAGATGCCGTTCGAGGTCACGCCCTTCTTCCCGCGCCTGGCACGGTACGGTGCGACCCCTGCCACTCCTGCAGCGCCTACGAGCGCAGCGAACAACAGCGGCAGCAATTAGAGTTCTGCGATGTTAACGCTGTCATCCTGAGCAAAGCGAAGTGCTCCGGCACTTCGATTTCGCCCAGGATGACATTCCAAGTTGAAGTAACGAGGCCGGGTCACTCCTTCGGGGAGGCCCGGCCTTCGTTTTAGCCCGAACTTGAGCAACTGCCTCTGAACCTGTGAAATAGATTATTGTGTCGGACCGGCCTCCTTGGTCATGTCGCAGAGACCGTTCTTCGGCTGCGCATTAAGTACCTGCACCCAGGGCCTGCCATCGGGCGCTTTCAGAAGCGCTGGCGTGCTGAAGTCGAAGAATTCGCTCATGTCGCGGGATTGGTCTTGCCAATACACGTCCCGGGCCGTCAGAGATTGCACGCCAAACGTTTTTTCAATGAAGGCAAGAATGGCCGTGTAATCGCGCGGAGTGTGGGAAACAAAATTTGGTTTCACGTAGGGCGAGACCACCATGAGCGGCACGCGGAAGCCCGTCAGATTGAAGCTGCCACCCAGCTTTCCAACCGGGCAATAAAGCACCGATCCATTATTGAGATCCGGACACTGTCCGGGAAGGAGGCCGTCGGGTGGAGGCACTTGCACCGGGGCCACGTGATCGTACAGGCCACCGCCCTCGTCGTAGGTCAGAATAAACACTGAATCCTGCCAGGCATCGCTTTGCATGAGCGCCTGGATGATGGACTGCACGTATGCGGAACCAGTCTGAAGGTTGTTGTCCGGGTGCTCGTCAAGTTTGCTGGCGCCGGAAGCGCTTTCGATGAAGATGACTTCGGGCAGGGCTTCATCCGGATCGCAGGGTCCGCCGCTGCATTTGCCTGCCAGGCGGTTCATCAGATCGGTGGTGGGAAAAACCTTGCCACTAATTAACGGATCTGAGAAATCCGCGAAATTCGCCAGGAAAACGCCATCCGTGTAGTAGTACAACCAGCTCACGTTGGCGGTGTTCATGGCGCGGAAAAAGGTTGGGGCTGCGTATTTCGGATGATTCGCGTCTCCATCCGGATACGCGTGCCCGAACGAAGTACCTGCCATGAGATACATCCTGTTCGGCACCGTATTAGCCAACAGGGGCGAATACCAGGTATCGCTGGTGGCAAAGAATGTCGCGAGGTCGTAGTAGTACGGCAGATCCGTCTGGTTGTAATAACCGAGGGTGCGCGTGCCATTAGGGTCATAGAGGACGTGCTCGGTCGCCGTATCCATGAAATTGTTCATTTGAAAATCGCCGGGCGCGAAGGTCGTGGTAGTGGCCCAAGCGGCGTCGCCGCCGTTAAGAGCGGTGTCATGGTGACTCTCATCCCACGACGGGGTGAGATTTTCCGTGCACACGGTTGCCTCATGGAAGGGGCTCGCACTTACCTGGGTGTCGTGATTTGTAAGCACGACGCTAGAGTCAAGCCCGTTGATTGTTTGCGTATCAGTGATGCCAAACGGCTTCAGGCGAGGCCCCCGATAAGCTCCGAGTTGTCCGAAATAGTTATCGAAAGAGCGGTTCTCCTGCAGCATAAAGAAAATATGCTTAATCTTCCCCGCTATCGGTGAGGCGACAGTCACGGTTGCGGATTGCTGGATCGAGTTCGTGGCATCGACGGCCGCCGTTGCCGTGTAGGTCGTAGTCGCTGCCGGAGTCACCGTCGCTGTGCCCTGAGGAACGGTGCATGGATTGCACACAGTGATACCCGATCCGTCCGTGAGGGAGAGAGAAGTGGGGGTACCGCTTATGTCCCAGGACAATGTTGCTGACGTGCCGGCTGCAATGGTTGCGGGCGACGCGGTGAGACTCAACGTGAATGGAACTGTGACGGCCACTGTCATGGGGGCAGAT
>JAICJP010000056.1 GCA_025928375.1 Candidatus Sulfotelmatobacter sp. | reverse complement strand
TGTCCACGTAGCGCTGCAATCATTGGTTCCGGGGTGAAAAAAGGGACGGACCAAGGGCCCGTCCCCGAATAGCAAAGCTCTCTGGCCTATGCGTGCACCAGTTCCACGCCGTAGATCGAATGCCAACTGGTGGCGGCCTTCAGCTTGTCGTTCACGTTGTTGATGTTCTTTACGCCCTCGGTCTCAAGCCACTTCCGGAAAGCTGCCGCACCCTGTTTCGCGTAAACCGGAATGCCATCTTTCCAGGTTGCGCGGCCGCAGAGCACACCGTTGAACTTCACTCCGGATTCTCCGGCCAGTTCGAGGGTCTCGCTGAACTCGGCGTTGCTCACACCGGCGGACAGATAAATGAACGGCTTAGTCGCAACACTGGCGGCCTTGTGGAAGTGATCGATCGCTTCCTTCTTGGTGTAAGCTTTCTGTCCGCCGAAGGAGCGGGTGCCCTCGACAAACTTCATGTTGACCGGAACTTCCACCTTCAGGACGTCCACGCCGTAGCGCTCCTTGCTGAACTCGCGCATACTCTCGGTCACGATGTGCGGTTTCTTCTTCGCGTACTCAAGACCCTTCTCGTCCGCGCCCTCTTCGTAGCCGACGAATTCGAGGAAGAAGGGAATATCGTTAGCCCGGCACTCGTCGCCGATGCGCTCCACCCAGGCATGCTTGGTTTCGTTCACCTGCTTGGGATCGTCCGGGGTGTAGTACAGGAGAATCTTGACGCAATCGGCGCCAGCTTCTTTCAGACGGCGCGCCGACCAGAGGTCCAATAAATCCGGCAGGCGCCCGGGGCCGGTCTTGTCATATCCGGTCTTTTCATAGGCGAGCAGCAGGCCCGCATTCTTGGCGCGGCGCTTCGAGGCGGGCAGTCCCCACTCGGGATCAAGCAGGATGGCCGAGGCATGCGGCGTTAGAACTTCAGTGACCAGAGATTTGAACTCTTCCATCATCTGATCGTTGACTTCGCCGCCTTTTTCCTTGGCGAGCGATTTCTGCAGCGAACCGCGCTGGTCCATAGCGGCGGCTGCGATGACCCCGCGTTCATTCGAGACTTTTTTCAGGCCGGCTAATTTACCCGGGGTGAGCTTCATAAGATTCCTCCTGGAGCGGATAGGATAAGTGCTTGGAAGTACCGATTATTGTAAATCAAGAGCGGCCCGAGTCACTGCAGGGAGTGTCTTCCCTGAGATTCGGGTTGGAACAGGAATGGCTGAGTTTAGCGTCAGGCGACGCGCTGAGCTTATAGTACCCAATTCTCCACCTGGAGCCGGCGAATACGGCGAAATTCCCTTTCATTACTTGTGACCAGCGTCAGGCCCGAACTGAGAGCATGCGCTGCAATCCAAAGATCGTTGTTGCCGATCATCTCGCCCCTCGCTTCCAAATCCGAACGTATCAAACCATAATTTTCGGCTGCCGTTTCCGGCAAAGGAAGTGCTGGGACAAGAGTCGCGAGGTCGCGCAAAAGTTGCAGAGCCTGTAAGCGGTGGGCACTCTTATTTGCTCCGTAGATCAGTTCTCCGAAGGTAATCACCGAAAGGGCCGCCTCCCCCGGACGAAGGTGCCGGAAGCGGCTCATGACCTGTTCCGGGCGATTCTGGCGGACGTAGATACAGATATTGGTGTCGAGCAGATATTTTGGATCCATGCCGTTTCCCGAGCCTAAAGGCCCTTTCGGCGTTGGGGGAAGTCGTCTCTGCGGTCAGCAGTCGTGAAGTCGATAGGCAAAGACGCGAGTAGCTCGAAGGCTCGAGACAAATCTGCGTCTTTTTCGCGCAGCACGATCTCTTTGCCCCGCCGGAAAACCTCCACTTCTTTACTTTTTAGCCGGAATTCTTTGGGAAGTCTGACCGCTTGACTGTTCCCCGAGCGGAAGACCTTGGCGGTTTTCATTTCACACCCCTGTATATACGGTCAGTATATACTTCGAGGGTGAGCAGAGGGCAGTGCAGCAGACGGCGGCGTGAATTAGGCGGTCTGGTATAGTGGTATGACCAATTCGTTTTTTTCCTGTGTGAAGCGGTCCGCATCTGCTGTTCAATCAAATCTCGTATGAGCGCCGCTTAACCGGCGGCTCTGGGGCAAGATATTGTCATGGCAATCGCTACCATCAATCCCGCTACAGGCGAATTGATCAAGACCTTTCAATCACTGTCCGAACCGGAAATTGAAAAGAAGATCCAGTTGGCGGTCAGCACCTTCAAGGCAGAGCGAAAGACCCCGTTCGCGGAGCGCTCCCGGCGCATGTTGAAAGCCGCCGAGATCATCGAGCGCGACAAGGAGAAATTCGGGCACTTGATGACCCTCGAGATGGGCAAAACCTATAAGTCCGCCGTCGCCGAAGCGGCCAAATGTACGACCGCCTGCCGCTACTATGCCGAGAATATAGAGAAGTTCATGGCGGACGAAGTGGTAGAGACCGGCGCCCGCAAGAGTTTCATACGCTATCAGCCCATCGGTCCCATCCTCGCCGTGATGCCGTGGAACTTTCCTTTCTGGCAGGTCATCCGCTTCGCTGCCCCGGCGCTGATGGCGGGAAACGTCGGCCTCCTGAAGCACGCGTCCAACGTGCCGCAATGTGCGCTCGCCATCGAAAGCATCTTCCTCGAAGCCGGGTTCCCCGAGGGCGCCTTTCAAACGCTGCTGATTGGATCGAGCCAGGTGGACGCGGTGTTGAATGACCCGCGAATCGTTGCCGCCACCTTGACCGGCAGTGAACAGGCGGGCATCCAGGTCGGAGTGGGCGCCGCCAAGCGCATCAAGAAAGTCGTGCTGGAACTCGGCGGCAGCGACCCCTTCATCGTAATGCCCAGCGCCGATCTCGAGTTGGCCGTCTCCATTGCCGTGCAAGCGCGCGTGCAGAACAATGGTCAATCCTGCATTGCCGCCAAACGTTTCATCGTTGCCGAACCGATCGCGGAGGAGTTCGAGCGAAAGTTCGTGTCCAAAATGCAGAGTCTTCAGGTAGGAGATCCCTTTGACGAGAAGACGGAACTCGGCCCGCTCGCCAACCCCGAGGCCGTGAAGGGCCTCGACGCCGACGTGCAGAAGACCGTGGCCGCGGGAGCCAAGCTGCTGACCGGTGGATATCCCCTGCAGCGCAAAGGGAATTTTTACGCTCCCACGGTTCTGACCAATGTCCCTAGGGACTCGCCCGCTTACAGCGAAGAATTCTTCGGTCCGGTGGCCTCCATCTTCCGGGTGAAGGATCAGGATGAAGCCGTCCGCCTGGCCAATGATGTCCGCTTCGGCCTGGGCGCCAGCGCCTGGACCAACGACGAGAGCGAACAGCAGCGTTTCATCAACGAACTCGAAGCTGGAATGGTCTTCATCAACAAGATGGTAGCCTCCGATCCGCGCATCCCGTTCGGGGGCGTCAAGCATTCCGGGCACGGCAGGGAACTTGGGCTTGTCGGCATTCGAGAGTTCTTGAATGCCAAGACAGTTTGGGTAGCGTAAGACTCGCCCAACAAGTGAGATGGCCCGCTACGAACGCGGGCCATTCTCATTGGACGCGGATCTAGCTCGCCTTCCGCGGGCTCTCTAACCCAGTCTGCGGATAAGCAGACCACTGATTGGTGCTCTTGGGTACCGCCTTGCTGATTTCCTGGTAGCGTTGTTTGCCCAGTTTCTTGCCGACCTCATCCATTTCCTGGTTCGACATCGGAGCAGTCTGCTGAAAATTGGTGAGTCCGTTCGACTCTCGCACCGCGCCGATCGGATCTTCCACATACGTCCACTCGCCTTTCGCCCACGGGCCCTGACCCTGGTTCCATGGCCCGCGCGCGCTGGCTCCATTCGACATATTGAAGTAGGTATGGGTGAAGCGGGCGTCGCCTTGCAGAATTCCTGGAGGAAAGTTCGGCTGGATCTGGTCCAGGTGCGCCGAGAACATCTGGAAGTGTGAAATCTCACGTGTCATCAGGAAACGGAGGCTCTCCTGCACGTACTGGTCATCCGTGAATTGCAACAGGTACTCATAAACGATCTTGGCGCGCGATTCGGCAGCAATGTCGGACCGGAGGTCCACCGTCGGATCCCCGTTTGCGTTCACGAAGCTACCGCTCCAGGGATTCCCGTTGCAGTCGGTCACCGTCGGCCCGCCGCCGGAGAGCACGAAAAATTGCGGGTTCATCAAAGCTTGATGCACCAATGCATCCCGCGAGGCCGAACCGCCTGAGACCATTTCCTTTAAGCCGGAATCCTCAAAGGCCTGCTTCAATTCTCCATTGATCGGTCCGAGCAGCATGGTGATGGTAGCCCCGACGATTTCCAGATGACTGAATTCCTCTGCCGCAATGTCCATCAGCATGTCATACAGCTTGGGATAGGGCTGACGGGCAGAGAAGGCTTGCACGAAATATTGCATGGCAGCTTTTAATTCCCCATTGCCGCCGCCGAACTGTTCCAGCAGCAGGCGTGCGAATTTTGGGTCGGGTTTGGATACACGGGCGTTGAACTGTAATTCTTTAACGTGGTGAAACATAAACTCAGACTCCTGTGATTTGGCTAGAGGTACTTAGTGGGTTGCCGGGTTTAGAAGAGTTCGATGAAATTGGCCGGCTTTTTCGATGACGCGATTCCGATCGCGGTTGTACCGCTTTCCAGCAGAGATCAACCCCGGTAAGAACATACCTCAGAGAGGCTAGCGCGAGTCTGGCGGAAGTTCTGCCTGCCGCAGCGCCGGATCGGCTGCGAATTCCGCCTTCAGCAGTTCATCCCACGGACACGGGTCTGCTTGCATGCGATGGATGGCGGCTTGGATCTTGTCTCCGCCATCGTCGTACCGTACCCATACGATTCTGTAACGTGCCTTCCGACCCAGGTACAGGACGCCAATCACATCCCCACATCGCAAATCGGCCTCAATGCCGGATAGGAGGGCGCCATTGAAGCTGATGTCACGAACCTGCGCTTCTTGCAGAAAGCGCTGACCTCGGGTATCTACTCCCCAGACAGTCACTGAGAAGTTAGCGTGGGTGCGGGGTTCACTGCGGCGGTCAATTCGACGAAGGATTCCCATATCAGTTGTTTCACCCTATCGCCGTCTCCAGTAGGCGTAAAGATTACGTGGCGCGGTTACCCGGGCGAAAATTGCAGGCGAAGTTCCACATGGGAACAGTTTCGAATCGGGTCGGGAAAGAAGGGGAAACGATTAAGCTCTGCTCATGATCGCAAGGTCAGTCCGCTCAGCAGTGCCTGCTGCTTGGCAATGAGTTCCCGCACGCCCTGCCGGGCGAAGCCCATCATGGTTGCCAACTGCGCATCATCGAACACCTGATGCTCCGCCGTGGCCTGCAGCTCGACCATCTTGCCGCCGGCGGTCATTACAAAATTCATATCAACATCAGCCCGCGAGTCCTCTTCGTAGCAGAGATCAAGCAGAACCTGGCCATCGACGGCTCCTACGCTGATGGCGGCAACAAAGTCTTTGAGCGGTACGGTTTTGAGCGTTCCTGCCTGGACCAGCTTTTCCAAAGCCAGACCCAGGGCAACGAATGCCCCGGTGATGGAAGCCGTTCGCGTGCCGCCATCGGCTTGGATGACATCGCAATCGATCCAGATCGTGCGCTCTCCCAGGCGCGCCAGATCCGTCACAGCCCTGAGCGAACGCCCAATGAGGCGCTGGATTTCGTGCGTTCTCCCGCTCGGCCGCCCCTTGGCCAGCTCGCGCGGCGTGCGCGTCAGGGTCGATCGCGGCAGCATGCTGTACTCGCTCGAGATCCATCCTTTGCCCGTATTTCTCATGAACGACGGCACCGCTTCGTCGATGGACGCGGTGCAGATGACGCGCGTGTTGCCGACCTCAATCAATACCGAGCCTTCGGCTGTGGTGATGAAGTCTGGCGTGATGGTGACCGGGCGCAACTGATCAGGAGAGCGATTATCGGAGCGATAGAACATCAGGCCGGATTGTAAATCATGGCGGGAAAGGTACTGGCCGCAAATCCTTAGCCCCTGGTCCCTGATGCTATTTCGGTTGGTTTTCCGCTTCCGTTATCCTTCGCCGCAATCTCAAATAGACGCGACTACTGTCCGGCCTGCAACTGGGAAGCGAGTTGGTCGACGGCGGCTACCTCGTAGAACGAGGACAGATCCGCATGCCCCGCGAGCGTTTCTCGTTCCTTGCCGTCGATGAGAATCTTCACTCGCAGAATATTCGGAGTATTCGCGCTAATGGTGTGAATCAGCGAAGCGATGGTGAGTTCTTCGACCAGCACGCCGGAGCGATGAGAGTCGGCGAACGCTCCATTCATATCGATCACAGCGACCCCGGGATCAACCAGGAATACGCTTCGTACTTCTGTGCCGGCCCCGATCACATGAGGCGAATTTTTTTCCAGATAAAGTGAGATGAGCGCCCGCGCCAACTCTTCCGCCCTCTGCTGGCGTCCGGAAGGCATGGGGATCTGTGCTGGCTGGGCGCGCATCGTGCCATCCTCGTCTTGCGCTACGTAGAGCACAACTTTTTCTGTCGGACCCGTAACCGGCGGCGCTAGCGGACGTGTATCGACCGGAGCCACCGGGGTCGCAGCCACTGTCTTTCTCACATGCCAGGCGTAAATACTGAGTCCGAGCGCCGCTGCCAGCAGCACTGCCAATGCGATCTGGAGGTGACGGGGAATCATGGTTGCGGCTGCGCTCCTGCCAATTGATCTCTCAGCGATGCGATTGCGGTCGCCACTGCACTGGTGACGAGTTGCTGGTAGTCGGGAGCCATCACCTGATTCGCGTCCGCTCCTTGCGGAGCCACTTCCACCGCGATCGCGGGTCCGGTGATGTTGTTTAACGGACGCAACGGCGCCGCCACATTCTTGACCGGCAGTTGCCGTTTCTGTAATTCCCCGGCCACCGCGTTGGCTGTGCTCTGGCTTGGCGAAAGCCAATCGTGCTGGGCCGTAGTCCAGGAGCGAAAGGGGCCGTGGTCATCGGACCCGAAGGGCAGCATGGCGGTGAACACGCGGACGCCATGGCCGCTGGAGGCAGCATGCAGGGCGATATAGATCGCGGCGTGGTCCGCATTGGCGAAAATTGCCCGCTGGTCCAGGGGGAGATTCGCGTCAGAATCCCGTAGCACCACCGTGCTGATGCCTCGGCTCTGTAGTTCCTGGCGCAGGCTCCGTGCCAGCGCTAGCGTGACGTCCTTCTCGAGTAACGTGCTGCTCAGGCTCTCGCCGTGATCATCCCCGCCGTGACTAGCGTCGACCACAGCAAAGTAATGCGGAACTGCGGCAGGCAGAACATTGGCTGGTGCCGCATTTGCCGCCGGCGTGTTTTGGGCTGCAGTTTGCGGGCTGGGGGGCGCTGGGATTGGGGCACTGCCGGCTTGCGGAGTCGGCGTGGCGGCCACCGTGATGCTCCGGCCATCATTGGAGAAACTCGCCATTACCGGAATCGACGTTTTCACGGTTACCACGGCGGAGCCGTTGCTCTCGCTGTAGCTGGCCGAAGGAATCGCCTTGCTGCCGAACGTCAATGTGGGCGAAGCCGGTCCCACCAGAGGTTCGCGCCGGAAGGTCATGTGCAGTGCTCCCGGCTCATTCGCAATCGAAGGATTCACCGGAGCCGAGAAATGGAATAGCAGTCGCGGCGGATCATCGCTCGCCAGCGATGCGGTGAAATGCGTGGCCACGCTTCCGATGAACAAGCGATCGGAGAGTTCGTGAAGCGTAACCGGCCCGCCCAGAATGCGCGGAAGCAGGGAATTGAGTGCACCCACGGGGACCAGTCCGCGTTTGTTCTCTAAGAAAAACTTGCCACCCAGGTCGGCGTCGCGTCCCATGACCTGGGCGTGATTCGCTCCTGCTGTGAAGTTGGCTTCGACATTGTTATAACGAAGCCGCCAGCGTGTCCCATCGGCTTTACCGCTGACCCTACCGAGAGGTTCCAGCACTTCCAGCAGACCCACATAGTCACGCCCTTCACGCTGCACAATAGGCACAGAATAGTTCGCGGCAACGGAATAGACGGAAAGATGCTTTTCCGCGGGAGCACCGGAAACCAAAATCGCGGACGCCAGAATCAGGGCGATGAAAGTTGCGCCGGCACTACGCCAGTCATTCCGGGAGCTATTCGCTCCGGGACCCCGATCCCGTCTGTGCGTGCCAGCAGCCAATCTCTCGACCGCCTAATCGAGCGCGTAAGCGGTTAGTCCGCTCAGCAGCTTGGGATAGAAGTCGGTAGACTTCTGCGGCATCACTTCTCCGGCCAAGGCCACGTCCCGCACTTTCTGCACCGGGCAAGCATTCATCAGAAAGGCCAGATTCGCCTTGCCCTGCCGGATCTGCAGGATCGCCTCCGAGGCCTCGCGCAGATACGAAAGATTCTGCTGGTTGCGAATGGATTCCTCCGACAGCTTCAGCACTCCTTCTAGCAGGCATTTGTGCAATTGCACTACATCCAGCGATCGCTGCCGCGCCGAAAGCCCCTCGAGGTATTTCGCCCCGGCAGGTTTGGGAGAGTGCAAGAGCAGAGCACGATCCGCTGCCAGCGCTAGCAGCGCGGTGACGCTGCGCCCTTTCTCCTGCAACAGCGCCGTAGCTCGGGCGCTGTCCATGCCCGGCTCAACTTCCTCCACCTCAAATAGCTGGCTGCTCGAGTTCTTGAACTCGTCGAACGAGAACGACTGCAGGGAATGCACTACCCGATGCGTGGGCAGAACCAGCAATCCCGGATCGTTCATGTTGACAAACGTCATCATGACAAATTCGTACGCAGCCTCCGGATCGCGCGCCGGGGCCTTCTCCCTGCATTCGTTGCGAAAGTTCAGCGCCGTTTCGTAGCGGTGGTGTCCATCGGCGATGACTAATTTTTTGTCTCGCATCTTTTCCCGCACCGCATTTACCACGTGCGGATCCGAAAACTGCCAAACCCGGTGGGCGACTCCATATTCATCGGTGAGGTCGATGGCCGGCTCATTGGGTGTCGCCAGCAGGGCATCGACTTCGCCGGAATCCTCATAGAGCAGAAACAGTTGCTCATAGTGCGTGCGTGTGGCCCTGAGCAGGTCAAGCCGGTCCGCCTTGGGCTTTGCCAGCGTCTGCTCGTGCCGGTAGACCACGTGAGCCGAATAATCCTCGACCCGGCCCAACGCGATGAATCCGCGCCGTTCAAACGTTTTCCCGGAGGGAGCCTTGAAGCTCTGCGAATACGCGTAGATCGAGGGTTCGGAATCCTGCTGCAGAATGCCTTCTTGCCGCCATTGGCGGCCGAACGCGGCGGCACGTGTGTATACGTTCTCTACCGTATTGTCGGCCTGTTCGCGCCGTCCCAGTATGACCCTGACCAGGTTGTACGGGCTGGCAGCGTAGTACTTTTCCTGCATGGCAGGAGTGATCTTGTCATAGGGTTGAGTCACGACCTGCGACGCGGAAACTCGTTGCAGGTTGTAGCGAAGCGCATGAAATGGACGTATGTCAGCCATGAGTTTTAGTTGGAGACCTTTGATTGTAACAAGATAGCGGTGGACCCCGGAGAGGGCCGTGGGACGCGCCTTTCGCGGCAGTCGAGTCGTTGCTGAAATGGTGGGACTTTGTCTCCATTATTTGACAAAAAGCCTGCTGCCCCTGCTGCCAGCTGTGCTAACATCCGCCGCATAGAGGTATTTATGGCCCGCGTGGCGTGCCGCCGGTCATCGAGCCCGAAGGCGCAAGATCGACGTAGCTCCTCGGTTCATTCTAGGGACCCGATTCCAACCGTGCGAAAAAATCCGTTTTCCCCTTGTTTGCTTCTTCTGGCCTTCTTCGCTTTCGTCTGCCTCAGTTTCACAGCTATGGGCCAGACAACGGACGTCAACGACGTCCACGTTCAACCTCGCGAAGTAGAGAAGCCGAAAGAATCCCCCAAACCCGATCCGGTCTCGACCGCCAATGGCCTGAGCGCGCGCGTGCGTCCGCTCAAGGTGGATGTCGACCTGGTCCTGGTGCCGGTCACGATCACCGATCCCATGAATCGGCTGGTCACTGGCCTGGACAAAGATAATTTCCAGCTGTTCGAAGGCAATGCGTCGCAGCAAATCCGCACCTTCTCCGCCGAGGATGCACCGGTATCCCTGGGCGTGATCTTCGATTCCAGCGGCAGCATGAACACGAAGATGGATCGTGCCAAAGAAGCGGTGATCGAGTTCTTCAAGACAGCCAACCCGCAAGACGAATTCTTCATGATCACCTTTAATGACGAACCGGATGAGATTGTCGACTTCACGAACTCGGTGGACGACATCCAAAACCGCCTGGTGTTCGCGGTACCTCGCAAGCGCACCGCCCTGCTCGACGCAATCTACATGGGCATCAGCAAAATGCGCCATGCCAAGTACCCCAAAAAGGCGTTGCTGATCATCTCCGACGGGGGCGACAATCACAGCCGCTACACGGAAAATGAAATCAAGTCGCTGGTCAAGGAAGCCGACGTGATGATCTATGCCATCGGCATTTACGATCGCTACGCTTCCGCGGTGGAGGAGCGGCTGGGTCCGCAGTTGCTCAGCGACATCACGGAGCTGACGGGCGGCCGCGCCTTCACCATCGACAATCCCAACGACCTGGGCGATGTCGCCACGAAAATTGGCGTCGAGTTGCGCAACCAATACGTCCTCGGATACCGTCCCAGCAAAGTAGTGCGCGATGGCAAATGGCGTAAGATAAAAGTGAAGCTGCTGCCACCGAAAGGATTGCCGCCTCTCAAGGTGTATGCGAGGACTGGATACTACGCTCCTGCCGAATAGGGCCCCCAGGGTTCTCTGGTTTCTTTTTTGTTTCCTCTGGTCGGCGGCCGCCGTTTCGCAAGCGCCGTCTTCGGACCAGCCGAAGCCCGCGCCCCCAGCCGCCTCCGACAAATCTCCGGCCGCGGACCAACAGGATAATCAGGAAAACCAGCTCAACGACGAGGGCGTCTTCGTCTTCAAAAAAGACGTGGACGAGGTCATGCTGCATGCCACCGTCATTGACGACCATCAGCACATCATTACCAATCTCGATAAAGGTGCATTCACGGTTTACGAAGATGGGAAGCCACAGAACATCATCTCTTTCCATCACGTAGATATCCCGGTCGCGATGGGGATCCTCATTGATAATTCCGGCTCCATGCGCGAGAAGCGGGCGAAGGTGAATCAGGCTGCCCTGAATCTGGTGCGCTCCAGCAATCCTAAAGACGAAGTGTTTGTCGTCAACTTCAACGACGAGCAGTATCTCGATCAGGATTTCACCAACAACCTGCTGAAGCTCAAAGAAGCGCTGGACAAGATCGATGCCCGGGGCGGCACGGCTCTGTATGACGCGGTCGTGGCCTCGGCCGAGCATCTCAAGCAAAACGGCCGTCTGGAAAAGAAGGTCTTGTTCGTAGTGACCGATGGCGAAGATAACGCCAGCAGTGAAACCCTGGAGCGTGCTGTGAAACAGCTACAGCAGGAGAACAGTCCAACCATTTACGCCATCGGTATCCTGGGAGACGAGGAGCATCCACGCCGCGCCAAGAAGGCTCTCGAGATTCTATGCGAGCGCACCGGGGGCATCGCTTTCTTCCCCAAGACGCTGGACGAGGTGGATGCGATCAGCCGCACCATCGCCAACGATATTCGCAACCAATACGCCATCGGCTACAAGCCCACTACTCCGAAAGGCGCGGGCGGATTTCGACAGGTGCGCGTAGATGCCAAAGCCAAAGGCCACGGCAAGTTGATGGTACGCACCAAGAGCGGCTACTACGCTGGCGCGCAAACCGCCTCGACCGGCACAAAGTAAATCTTTTTTAGTTTCCGCTCTGTAGAGACATAGCTAGCTACGTCTCTACTACTCCGGGCTCGGGGTCACTTGCCCTCGAGCATTTGGGCGGCGGAGTCAATCAGGGCGGCCTCATCCTGAAGCGCCTTTCCTACGCGAAAGATTTCCTGCTCCGCCTCGGAATATCTTTTTTGCTCGATCCCTTCCCGCACTCCCGGAACCGTCTTCACCCCGTACCCGCTATAAACCCCGGGAGCGTAGAGCAGGTGCTTGAACCATGGCCGCCGCGGCAATCCTGCATCGTTGGTCAGCGTGCGCTCGCTCTCGATCAGCTTTGCGTTCAGCGCCGCCAATTGCGATGACTCACTTTCACTCAGAGCACTTTGCTTCGCGGACAGGGCCTTCCGATAACGTTCCGCACTCCGAGCCAGAGCCTCTCCCGCGTTCTCCATGGGCGCAAAATTCAGATGCGGCGGCATCTCTTGCCGCGGTGGCGCAACCGTGGGCTTTCGCGGATCGAAAGTCGCCCTGAACACTCCTTCGTCCAACTCCTGATTGCGCTCGCGAATTTCGTCCTGCTTGTCTTTCAAGAGCTTTTGCAGATCGCGGGTATATTTCTGGATGGTGTCCGCGAAATCGACGAAGTCAAAGGGCAACACCTCGGCATCGGCCAGCCGCATGACCGCCGTGCCCACGGTCTGGGAGAGGGCCCGCCCGTAGACAAAGTCGTTGTCGGAAAAATGCGTGTACCAGAAGAAATCGTCGTATATCGAGTGATAGATGCCCTGCTCAGTCTCGCCCTCATAGGCCATATCCAGGGTGGCGATGCCAAGATGATCGAGAAATCCGGTAAAATCCGTGCCTGACCCCAGGGCACTAATTCGCAGATCGGCGCGCTGGCGAATTTCTTTCCGGTCATCGGAGGAAGCGTCCGCGATATCCGACAAGCGCTTGCGCTCCCATACCGACATCTTGGTTTCAGGATCTGCGATATCCTTGGCCACGCCGTTGATGAATTGCTCGAGAGTGTGCGAGCCGCCCATGTTCAGCAACCCGCGGTCATTCCCGTCGGTATTGATGTAAACCGCCGTATGCTGGCGTAACTCGTCGGCATGTGCTTCAACCCATTCGGTGGACCCGAGCAGCATCGGCTCTTCGCCGTCCCATGCCGCATAAATGATCGTGCGCCGCGGCTTCCAGCCTTGCTTCAGCAGCAACCCGAAAGCCCGCGCCTCTTCCAGCAGCGGAGCCTGCCCGGAAACCGGATCCTCCGCCCCATTCACCCAGGCATCATGATGATTGCCGCGAATGACCCACTCGTCGGGTGCTTCACTGCCCGGAATTTTCGCGATCACGTCGTACACCGGCTTGATGTCCCAATTGAACGCCAGCTTCAAATGCACTTTCGCAGCACCCGGGCCAATGTGATAAGGAATGGCCAGCGTCCCGCGCCATTCCTCCGGCGCCATGGGCCCTCGCAGAGCAGCCAGCAGAGGCTGCGCGTCACCGTAGGAGATCGGCAGTACCGGAATACTTGCGATGCTCTTGGCTTCTTTCACCGCGAGCCGCTTGGCGTCCGCAGTAGCGCCGACCCCCGGAGTAAGCGGATCTCCCGGACTATTGGAAGCAAAATCCATGACGCTCCCGCGCTGCACTCCCTCCGGATTCCGCATCGGCCCAGCCGGAAAAACGTTGTCCACCGTATATCCGTCGTCATGGGGCTCGGAATAAATCAGGCATCCAATCGCCCCGTGTTCCGCCGCAACCTTTGGCTTCACTCCACGCCACGAGTGGTAATACTTCGCGATCACGATGGCGCCCTTCACGGAAACACCAAGGCGCTCGAGCTTTTCGTAATCTTCGGGCAGCCCATAGTTCACGAACACCAGGGGTGCGGTGACGTCGCCATCGGGCGAATACGCGTTGTAGGTGGGAAGCTGTTCCGCTTTCTGATTCGAGGTTGGGTCCACGGCGAGAGCCGGTTCCTCCAGCTTGGCCGTGAACTTCGTCGGTTCCGTCATCTCCAGCAGGCGTACTTTCGGCGTGGGGAAAAGGACATTAAAGGTCTCGATGTGTGCATCCAGCCCCCACTCCTTAAAGCGCGCCAGGATCCACTCGGCGTTGTCCTTGTCGTAAGGCGATCCCACGTGATGGGGCCGCGCACTCATCCGCTTCATGTACTCGCGCAGATTAGCCGGATCGGGTATGTCGCGAAACTTGTTTTCCCAGTCGCGCTCGGTCTGGCTGGACCGGGGAGCATACCCCACGAAGGAAGGTTCATCAGCGGCAAGAGTCAAAGGTGACGCATTAAGAGCACAGATCAGCAGCAAAGCGGCGAATCGTCGCATGCAATCCCTTTCCAAATGGAATGCTCGGCATTATAGCTGTAGGGGAAGAGCGAGGCAGATGCAGCCACATAGGGACAGTCTCTCAGGGTGTCGAGTCGAGCGAAGCTCGACTGGGCGCTCCAACCACCACTATGGCCGGACTGCAAACTGAATGCTGACTTCGATCGTGCTGGTCGTCGCTGACGGAGAATAGATCCACTCCCTCACGGCCTTCTCCGCGGCCTCGGCGAGAATCGGGTTGCCCCCGATCACCTGTACCGACTGAACCGATCCTTTTGCTGATACCGTGAGCGACAGGCGCACCGTACCCTCGATGCCGCGGTGCTGCAGTTCTTTCGGATATTCGGGTTCAACTCGTTTCAGCAGAATTCTTTCGCCTCTGGAGGACTCCGGGGCCACAGCCAGCACCTTGACGCCGTCGGTATTGGCGCTGCCACTCACATATCCGATTGCGCCGCGAGTGTGCGCGACATAGGAAACCATTTCCTCATCCGAATTCACTTCCCGGGGCATTGAGCCCTTTCCCGTGAACACAACGCCGTGGTAGTAGGTTCTGATCTCCTCGCTGTCGCGATCCAGGAATTGCCTGGAGAAGGCATCGTGCAACGATCCCCGCTTCTGCAGCACCGGTTCGACCACGGACCCATCCTTCAGCTTCCTGGTTTGCAGCAGGTAAATGCGCCTTAGTTCCGCCATGGAAATAAAGTCAGTGGTCACTGAGGAATTCGCAATCACCTTGACCTCGCTCCCCGCAACTCGCGCGAGGGAGACGATCTGCAGTCCCGCAATGATCAAGACCTGGAACGCTTTCATCGACTTTGTCATTTCTGGGTCTCCCCGGCCTCAAAAATGAAACCCTGTCCTTAGCACCAGGGCATGCGTATTTCTGTTGAAGCCGGTTGGATTTTCCTGCGGGTAGAATCCTGCCGGGTATCCGGTTTTGGCGTAACCATCCATGAAATGCCCTTCAATCTTCAGATCCCAGTACCGGTTCAGGTCCAGTCGAGCGCTGATCACCTTGTCGTAAATATGATTTCTGGGTTGGCTCGTGTCGGTGAGGTTCGGCTCTCCCAGCTGGGACAGTTTGCCGCCATACACATCGGTTATGGTGTAGTGCGAATAGTACGATCCCAGTTTCAATTTCTTGCTGATCCGGCAGGTGCCGGACACGTACCATGCCCGCATGTCCGTTATGTTTGCGGAGCTTGCATTCAGGATGAGTTGATCCCTCAAGTAACGGCGATATTCTGCATCGAAGCTGAAGCGGGAGATTTCGTACTGCGCGTAGAACTGGTGGGTCCAGTCTTGTCGGGACGATTCGAAGTATGGTTGCAGACCTCTGCTCGCATCCCATGGAATCACCGAGGTGCCCTGGGCGGAAATGTCCTGATTCATGCGCGAGACGCCTACCAGGAACCGGCGCAGCGGAGTATTCCAGCGCAGATCGCCTCCGTACTGCAGCCCCCCCATGTCGGTCAGGTAGGCGCTCCACTGCCGCAGCAGATAGGGATATCCGCTGTAGATGCTGTCGCTGCGATGTCCAACGTAGGCGGTGTACGCGAGGTCTCCCCACCGCCGTCCCAACGTGACCGAACCATAGACATCTCCACCGGCATGGGCAATGGTCGCGTCGCGGAGGTCCGCAGGGTAGACGCCTTGAGGCAGTAGGGCGAACACGTGAAGGAACTCTAAATCCTGAGAATCGTTATACAGCCCGAGCGTGGTCTTCACTTTTCCCGCGCGAATCCCGATCCAGTCGGCGAGCCGGTAATCGGCGACTGCCCAATCTAGCGATGGATGCCATTGTCCCAATTGCCCCAGATTGCGGTCGTACACTTGCGCTCCCACCCGGAACTTATCCGTGAGTTGCGATGACATGTTCAAGCCCGTGTCCGTCATCGCTCCGCTGCCCTGGCTGGTGTTCATCGTTAACCAGTTGTTGCGGTCCGTGTACACGAATCCCTGGGAGAAGAATCCATGCACCTGCACGGTGCGATTCGCTACTTTGAAGTCCTGTGCGATGCCCACCTGGGCCAGGCAAAGCCAGAGCACTGCCAAAATCCACCGGGGCATTAGTTTCCTCCAGAGATCCTCTGTCACAGCAATCGACGGAACGGGATTGAACTTGAGGCGCAAGCGCTTGCATTAGAGGACTTGAAGGATTCCTCCGATTGACGACCGCACCCGGTTGCCCTACCCTGTAGCGTGCTTTCGAAAATCTCGGAAATCTCCCGCCTGCGCGTTGCCGACGACATTACCCAGTTAGTCGGCGAGACTCCCATGTTGCAGTTGAAGCGCCTGGTCCCGCCCGATTCGGCTGACGTATTTGCCAAGCTCGAATACCTCAATCCCGGAGGCAGCGTGAAGGACCGCGCCGCCATTGGCATCATCCGGCGCGCGGAAAACGACGGGAAGCTTCGCCCCGGCGGCACCATCGTCGAAGCCACCGCCGGCAATACCGGCATCGGCCTGGCATTGATCGGCGTGAATCGCGGCTACAAAGTACGCCTTTTCGTTCCCGAGAATTTCTCTCAGGAGAAAGTCATCATCATGCGGGCCCTCGGCGCCGAGGTGACCCGCACTCCCGACGAAGAAGGCATGCAAGGTGCTATCACCCGGGCCAAAGAACTCGTCGCCGGTGACCCCAAGGCCTTCATGGCCGGGCAATTCGAAAATCCCGCCAACCCCGACTACCACTACCAGACCACCGCCCCCGAAATTTTCCAACAAATGGATGAACGCATCGACGCCATTGTCGTAGGTTGCGGAACTTGCGGTACTTTCTCTGGGGTGGCGCGGTTCATGAAGGAAAAGCTGCCGGCGGTTGAAGCGTATGCGGTCGAAACCCAAGGGTCGGTTCTAGGCGGCGGGGCGCCGGGGCCACACAAGGTCGAAGGAATCGGCGCCAGCTTCATCCCAAGAACTTTCGACGC
>JAICJP010000041.1 GCA_025928375.1 Candidatus Sulfotelmatobacter sp. | reverse complement strand
GGCGCGGTTCATGAAGGAAAAGCTGCCGGCGGTTGAAGCGTATGCGGTCGAAACCCAAGGGTCGGTTCTAGGCGGCGGGGCGCCGGGGCCACACAAGGTCGAAGGAATCGGCGCCAGCTTCATCCCAAGAACTTTCGACGCGTCGGTTTGCGACGAGGTCATGCAGGTGAGCGATGAAGAAGCCTTCCAGACGGTGAAAGATCTGGCGGCCCAAGAGGGTGTATTGGCGGGCTCCAGCGGCGGTGCAGCCGTTTTTGCATCGCTGAAAATAGCGCGCGAGCTGGGTTCCGGCAAACGAGTGGCCACCATCATTCCCGACTCGGCTGAGCGCTATTTGTCTAAGAAGATCTTCGAGGGCGGCATCTGAGGCGCAGAACATGAAAGAAAAAATCAAGACTCTCAGCTTCGCCACCCGCGCCATTCACTGCGGACAAGAACCTGACCCGCTCACGGGCGCGGTTACGGTCCCGATCTATCCAACGTCCACCTACGTTCAGCAGGGAATCGGCGAGCACAAAGGATACGAATACTCCCGTGTGTCGAATCCTACGCGCACGCGCCTTGAGCAGAACCTCGCATCGCTCGAAGGCGCACTCGCGGCGCGCGTATTTGCCAGCGGCATGGCCGCAATCCACGCCATCGTCAATACTCTCAAAGCAGGCGATCACGTTGTTTGCGGAAACGACCTCTACGGTGGAACCCCGCGCCTGTTCAATCAGGTCATGGCCGATTTCGGCCTCGAATTCACCTACATCGACACTTCCGACGCGAACAACGTCGAGCGCGCCATACGCAAGAATACCCGCATGGTCTACGTCGAGACTCCGACCAATCCCCTGATGCGCCTCAGCGATCTGGCGGCCATCACTTCGATCACGCGCCGCAAGAAAGTCTCCCTTGTTGTGGACAACACCTTCATGTCGCCCTACTTCCAGCAGCCACTCTCGTGGGGCGCGGATATGGTGGTCCATTCCACCACGAAATTCCTGAACGGCCACAGCGATGGATTAGGCGGCGTTGTCGTCTGCGCCCATCAGCAGGATGCCGATAAACTGGCATTCCTGCAGAAAGCTTCGGGCGCGATTCTCTCGCCGTTTGAATGCTGGCTGGTGCTGCGCGGCGTCAAGACATTGGCCGCCCGCATGGACATACACGACCGCAGCGGTCGCCGTGTCGCCGAGTATCTCTCCCAGCACCCAAAAGTAAGAGCAGTGTTCTATCCCGGTCTGCTGGATCATCCCCAGCACACGCTGGCCAAGCGTCAGATGACAGGCTTTGGCTCGATGATCACGTTTGAAACCGGATCGCTGAAGAACGCTAACAAGATGTTGAAGCGAGTGCGAGTGTGTTCGCTGGGAGAATCGCTGGGAGGGGTCGAGACCTTGATCTCGCATCCCGCGACCATGACCCATGCTGCCTTGGGAGAAAAGGGCCGCGAGGCCATTGGGATCACTGATGGCCTGGTGCGAATCTCCGTAGGGATCGAAGATGTAGAGGACATTCTCGACGATCTAGACCAGGCCTTGCATGCAATCTAACGCTCAGTGATGCGATCCGTGCTGATCCCTGTGAATCCGTGGCCTACAATTCTGTGAGTGATCGATCCGCAGAGCGCGAGTGGAACTCCGAGGTCTACCATCGCCTGTCATCTCCCCAGGTCAGTTGGGGGAAAAAGGTCCTCTCCCGCCTGAAACTCAACGGAGACGAATGGGTCCTCGATGCCGGTTGCGGCACCGGACTCCTCACCGCCGAATTGCTGGAAGCCTTGCCCCGTGGGCGTGTCGTCGGCATCGACCTGTCCCAGAACATGCTGAGCACCGCACGCGCGCATCTCGCGCAGGAATTCGGAAGCCGACTGCGGCTGCTCGCTTGCGACCTGCTTTCTCTCCCTATCAAGCGCGTTTTTCACGCGGTCGTAAGCACTGCAGCTTTCCATTGGGTGCCGGATCACGATCAGCTATTCCGGAATTTGCATGATGTCCTCGTTCCCGGCGGCTGCCTGGAAGCGCAGTGCGGAGGTGGACCTAATATCGCGCGTTTGCGTGATCGCGCCAACGTGTTGGCAACCACTCCGACCTTCGCGCGTTATTTTGTCGGGTTCCGCGAACCCTGGCTTTTTGAAGATGCCCAGGAAGCTGCTCAGAGGCTTAGAAATGCTGGATTCGCGGATGTGGAAACTTCGTTGGAAGCTGCGCCAACGGTGTTGGACGACGCCGCCCATTACAACGAGTTTGTGCGCAACATCGTGTTACGCCGCCATCTCGAAAATATTCCGGGGGCCGAACAGCGCGACCAGTTCATGGCAATTTTGACCGAGCAGGCGGCTCAGGACGATCCTCCGTTCCTGCTGGACTACTGGCGCCTCAACCTGCGCGGCCGAGGCGCTTGAGGCTTACTTCAGGGACTGCGCGATCCAGTCGACGTACGCAGCACTGCCATCCTCGATCACCAGCGAAATGCATTCGGGAACGTCGTAAGAATGCAAATGGCGAATCGCGTCGCGTACGGCGGCAAATTTCTCCTGCGTGGTCTTGATGAACAGCAACCATTCCGTGCTCGATTCCATCTTTCCTTGCCATCGGTAAATGGATTCGATATGCGGAATGATGTTCACGCACGCAGCCAGTTGATGTTCGACCAGATGTTGCGCGATCTTGCGAGCCTCATCCTGAGATCCCGCAGTCGAGAGGACGATTCGTTTGTCAGTCATATAAAATCAGCCGTCAGTTCTGCGCCGTCCGCTTTGACCGGCTACGGTCCGCAGGCATTGTGAAAGGTTCCCTTATGCCGACGCAAATCAAGTTTGGCACATCCGGATGGCGCGCGGTCATGGCGGAAGATTTCACCTTCGCCAACGTGCGCCGCGCCGTGACTGGCATTGCGCGTTACGTGGCGGCGCAGAAGCCGCAGGGCGCACGCGTCATCGTGGGCCGTGACCCGAGATTCCTGGGCGAAACATTCTGTTCCATGGCTGCGGAGATCCTGTCGGCTCATGGCATTACTCCGCTGGTTGCCTCCGAGCCCGCCCCGACTCCTGCTTTGTCTTACGCCGTGATCTATAACAAGGCGGATGGGATCATCAATTTCACCGCCTCGCACAATCCTCCCGAGTACAACGGGATCAAGTTCTCCAGCTCCGATGGCGTTCCTGCACTGCCCGAGGTGACGAAGAAGATCGAGGCGGAAATTATTGCGGCCGACAGCAACCTATCGGATGGAACTTCCAAGGGCTCGCTGAAAACCGAGTCACTGGATCCCAAGCCGGATTATCTGACGCGGCTGCGGGAAACCGTCGATTTGAATGCAGTGCGCAAGGCGGGACTCAAGGTCGTGTTCGATCCCATGTTTGGAGCAGCGCGTGGATACTCCGACGAATTGCTGCGGGGCGCAGGCGTGCAGGTTGCCACGGTGCACGATTCACGCGATGTTCTGTTCGGCGGACACGCACCCGAACCTGACGACCATCTGCTGGAAACCTTGCGCGAGAAGATGCGCGAGACCGGAGCGCAAATCGGGGTTGCCACCGATGGGGATGCAGACCGCTTCGGAATCGTCGATGCCGATGGAACCTTCCTGCAGCCGAATTACATTATTGCGCTGCTCTTTGACTACCTGGTCGAGAGCCGCGGATGGAAAAACGGCGTGGCCAAGTCCGTTGCCACCACCAACCTGATCAATGCTCTGGCCGAAAAACATGGTGTCGAACTGTACGAAACCCCCGTGGGTTTCAAGTACATTGGCGAACTGATCATGCAGGACAAGATTGCGATTGGGGGGGAAGAGAGCGCGGGATTGTCGATTCGGCACCATGTGCCGGAAAAGGATGGCGTGCTCGCCGGACTGCTCTGCTGCGAGGCCGTGGCAAATCGAGGCAAGTCACTGCGCGACCAGTTGAAGGAGATCAGTAACCAAGTTGGTTCGTTTTTTCCTCAACGGGAGAACTTCCGATTGACGCCTGAGGTCAAGACAAAGTTCACTGAGAAGTTGAAGTCCAATCCGCACGAGTTCCTCGGACATAAAGTTAGTGAAGTGGTCCGCAAGGACGGATTGAAGCTGGTCTTGAACGACGGATCGTGGGTCTGTTACCGCTTGTCTGGGACGGAGCCGGTGGTTCGGGTGTACAGCGAGGCGCGTAGTGAAGAAGGACTGAAAAACCTGAGCGCGGCCGCTAAGAATTGGATCTTCGAGTAAGAGGTTGTCATTGAATCGTTTGTTCGGGATGGACCGGATGCCGCGCGTGCCTCGCCCCGAGGCTGGGTTGCGAGCCCTCGCCGAACGCGCTCCGCAGGCGGAAGCTATTGCAGCGTCATGGATCGAGTGCGCGCGTCCGACGCTGATGCAGATTTACACGCTGCGTCGTCGCCTGGCAACCATCGCGGTAGCCGTGCTCGCTGTGTTCCTGTTTGTGCATGTTATGTTCGGGGCCAACGGGATGGTCGTCTACAAGCAGAAGCGCGCTGAATACGAAGCGCTGCGCAAGAAGATCGTCGAAGTTCAGCGGGATAATGAGCGCTACACTCAGCAGATCCAGGGCCTCAAGACCGATCAGACGGCTATCGAAAAAGAAGCGCGCGAGCAATTGGGGTACGCCAAACCGGGCGAGTACGTTTATGTGCCACCGGCTGCGACCAAGCCTGCGCCGCCTGCCAATCACACGGCGAAAAAATAACGTCTCGGTTTCGCTTGGAATGCAATTTCGGATTCCTCTTGTCTCCAAGTACTGACAATCTTCGCTTGGGTCTGTGGTATATTGCCTCTGCTCCAAGGAACATCACAACCGGGATTATGCCCGCGAACGTCAGCCTCATTCCCGGCCGAACCACGATTCCATTGCGGCGTGGGGCCGCAACTTTGAATTTCGAAAAGGAGAACAAACGGTCATGAGAAAAGTGCTGCTGATTTGCTTTGCCCTTTGCTTCGTATTCGCGATGTACGCGATGGCGGCCGACGACATGGGGAAGAGTTCAACCGTAAAGGGATGGGTTGCTGATGACAAGTGCGGCGCCAAAGGCGCCAATGCCAAGGCTGAGGCCTGCACCAAGAAGTGCCTTGAGAGCGGAGCCAAGATGGTGGTCGTCACCGACGGCGATCAGAAGGTACTGATGGTCGACAACCCTGAATCGCTGAAGGGCCATGAAGGACATCACGTGGCTGTCACGGGAACGGTGAAAGGCGATTCGATCCACGTCGACAGCGCCAAGATGCTGTGATCGAGTAGGCAAGAGAAAGTCTAAAGGGCGGCTCGAGAGAGCCGCCCTTTGTATTTGGTAATTTTTAATTTGGTAATTGAGTAATCTAAGAGCGAACGGACCCGGTCTTTCAATGACCCAATTACCCAATTTCTCCATTGCCCGATCAGCGCACGACGCCTTCGAGCGGCGAACTGGCGGTGGCGTACAATTTCTTCGGCATGCGGCCGGAGAGATAGGCTTGCCGTCCCGCCACCACCGCATGTTTCATGGCTTCAGCCATCAGGACCGGATCCTGCGCGTTGGCGATCCCGGTGTTCATCAGGACCGCGTCTGCTCCGAGTTCCATAGCGATCGCCGCATCCGAGGCAGTACCGACACCCGCATCCACAATTAACGGAACCCCGCTGATCATCTCGCGCAAGATGCGAATGTGAGCTTCATTCTGAAGGCCCATGCCGCTGCCGATAGGAGCGCCCAAAGGCATAATCGTCGCCGCGCCGGCATCGATCAGTCGCTTGGCAAATACAATATCATCCGACGTGTAGGGCAAAACTGTGAAGCCTTCCTTGACGAGAACGCGAGTGGCTTCGAGTGTCGCCTGGACGTCGGGATAGAGTGTCGCCTGATCGCCAATGACTTCCAGCTTCACCCAATCTGACAGGCCCACCTCGCGGCCCAGCCGCGCTGCGCGGATCGCTTCGTCCGCCGTGTAGCATCCGGCGGTATTAGGGAGCAGGAAGTACTTCTTGGGATCGATGTAGTCGAGCAATGACTCCCTGCTGCGATCGAGATTCACGCGCCGGACGGCGACCGTCACCATCTCCGCGCCGCTAGCCTCCAGAGCGCGCGCTGTCTCCTGGAACGATTTGTATTTTCCCGTGCCAACAATGAGCCGGGAGCGGAAAGAACGTCCGGCAATGATCAATGAGTCCGACATGGAGATATTGTATTTGAAAATCAACGGCGCGAAAGGACGGGGATACGAACACGGCTCGCTTGACTTCTCCGTGTCCCTCTGTGCCCCCCTCTGGTTACCGATGCGGCTGTCGCTACATGTTTGGGACAGTGGCCGCCTCCGCCTCAGCGTACAGGTCGTCGATCTGCTTGCGGTAGCGTTCTTCAACTACCCGACGACGGAGTTTCAGGCTGGGCGTCAGTGCGCCGTTCTCAATAGTGAATTCGTCGGGCACTAGGATGACTCGTTTCAGCTTCTCGAATCGTGCCAGCTTCTGGTTGACGCCTTCTACGATTTCCGCGTACAAATCCTGCACCTTCTGCTCGCCCACCAGTTCCGCGCGGGTGGCGAAGGGAATCTTATTATCCCGGGCCCACTGTTCCAAGAGCGCGAAATTCGGAGAGATGATGACGGATGCGAATTTGCGGCGGTCGCCTAGAAGCGCAGCCACTCCTACCAGCGGATTCAGTTTGAGTGAGTTCTCAATCGGCTGCGGCGCAATGAATTTTCCTCCCGAAGTCTTGATCAGCTCTTTTTTGCGGTCGGTGACCGAGAGATATCCATTCGCGTCGATGTTGCCTATATCCCCGGTTTTGAACCAGCCGTTCTCAAAGGCCGCCTTGGTTTCTTCGGGACGATTCCAATAGCCCTTGAAGACCGAGGGACCGCGGACCAGGATCTCGCCGTCCTCGGCAATCCGGACTTCCAGGTTCGGCATGACCTTGCCTACCGTGCCGATACGGTGGCTGGAGGGAGTATTGAGCGCAATGACCGGCGATGTTTCCGTCAGCCCGTACCCTTCATGGATGCGTATGCCTACATTTGCGTACCATTCGGCGAGCTCGCGTCCCAGCGGAGCGCCTCCGGAAACGAAAGTCCCGACTTGTCCGCCCATGGCTTCGCGAATTCTTTCGAACACCAGCCGGTTGGCCAGCTTCCACATTGCAGACCCGGGCGTTTTTCCCACCAGGATTTCCTGCTTATGTTCACGCCCGACAGAGAGAGCCCAGCTGAAGATGGCGCGTTTGGGAAAGCCCTGTGCCTTGAGTCCCGCCTGCGCGTAAATCTTCTCGTAGACCCGCGGCACAGCCACAAAAATCGAGGGCCTTACTTCCTGCAGCACCTGCGGCAGGTCCTGAAAGAAAGGACAGTACGCCAGCGTCACACCGTAGTAAAACATCGCGAAATCCACGTGCCGGGCAGTGATATGGCAGAGCGGCAGAAACGAAATGCTGACCAGCCCGGGTCGCATATCGAATCCCAGCAGCGAGCATTGGATGTTGGAAGCGATGTTGCCATGCGTAAGCATCGCGCCCTTTGACGTGCCGGTCGTGCCGGAGGTGTAGACGATGGTGGCCAGGTCGTCGGGCGCAGTGGAGCGGGCGCGGCTTTCGATTTCGGCTCCCAGGGTAGTAGGGCCATCCTGGGTAATCTGCCGCATGCTCACGCATTTCGCGGCGAAGGGAGCGAGATCGCCGGTGAACTCAAGCGAATCCATGACGATAATTTTCTCGATTCTTGTCTGCGGCAGGATTGACAGCACTTTGTGCAAGTTCTGGTCAGAAGACACGAAGATCGCGCGGCATTCCGAGTCGGCCAGCGCGAAAGCAGTCTGCTCCGGGGTCAACGTCGTATAGAGCGGAACGGTTACGGCCTTGAGC
Organism: Candidatus Sulfotelmatobacter sp.; assembly: GCA_025928375.1. Classification (GTDB taxonomy): domain Bacteria; phylum Acidobacteriota; class Terriglobia; order Terriglobales; family Acidobacteriaceae; genus Sulfotelmatobacter. The sequence continues at coordinate 12,262 of JAICJP010000041.1, read as the reverse complement.
AGGAGAGTCGCGATATCGGCGGTCGACCATTCCGGGCGATTCTCACTTAGCAGGCCGACGCGATCTCCAGGTTTAATGCCAAATGCGTGCAGCGCGTGCGCGGTCCGGATGACGTTGTGGCCGAACTCGCGAGCGGAAATGGGCAGCCACTTTCCATTCTCCCGATATAACATGACGCGCTCTAGATTGCGCTCAAGGATAGCGAAGAAGATATCGTTCAGAGTCGCGATGCTCATGGCGTTACGCTTCTTGGACGAGCCAAATTGAATTGAAATGTACTGTCTTTGCGCTCGGTTGAGCAACGTGAAAGGTGCGTTGGGAGGTGCCGAGTTGCATTCTCATTTTACCGCAAAGGCTCTGCCGGAGTATGCTTTTCGAACACTCCTGTGGGAGGAGTACAAATGAACAGAAGGTACTCAAGCCTGCTGGCAGCGGGATTGCTGCTGGCCGGCACACTCGCAATGACGCCCCCTGCGTCCGCCCAAAACAAGAAGGAGGGTTCGAGCATGCCCAAAGTCGGTGACATGGCTCCGGACTTCACGCTTAAACATTTCGACGGCAGTGATTTGAAAGACGTGAAGCTGAGCGATTACCGAGGCAAGAAGAATGTCGTGCTGGCATTCTACATATTCGCTTTCACCGGTGGTTGAACGCAGCAAATGAAAAACTTCCAGCAGAATTTGAAAACGCTGGAAGCAGCCGACACCCAGGTCCTGGGTGTGAGCATGGATAGCGCGTTCGCCAATAAAGCTTTCGCCGACCAGATCGGAGTGACGTTCCCCCTGCTGAGCGATTGGGGCGGCAAAGTGACACACGAGTACGGAATCTACAAAGACGAGTATCAGGCCCCCCGCCGCGTGAACTTCCTGATCGGCAAAGATGGAAAGATCATGGAAGAGCAGGTGGACAAGGACGCCATCGATCCCAAGAAGATTGTGGATACGTGTGCGCGGCCCAAGATGAAAGAGTGAGCGTCTTCTCGCTGACCGAGTCTCTCCCCCTGTGTCGGCCAAAGATGCCGGGACAGGGTGGGGCATGGCTTAACTTCGAGCCCGCCCATAGCGGCAGTTCAGTCAATGGTGACAGGAACGGCCTGCCAGGGGACACTGATGCTCGCACTGTGATAGGGTTCGCATGAGATGCTTCTGCGAACCGAGGAATGAGCTTTAGACGCCGGGATGGGCGCACTCTCCCGGCGTATTCTTTTGTGGGCACCAACGAGCCGCATGATGGCCGAGAAGAGAACCAACCTCAACTGGATGGATGTTCTGTGGCTGCTCTTTCTGCTGGGGCTGGCCTTAATTCCTCCGGTAAAAGAGTTCCACAAGCAAGTACTGCTGCTGGCCTTCGGAGTGACGCAACTGCTGGAAGGTTGGGTCATCGCGCAGTTGCCCAAGCGTGGGCCGCTCTACATAGTTCTCATCAAGACAGGATTAGCAGCGCTGGTGCTGAATCATACCGGCGAAGTTGCCATCAACAGCAGTTACTGGCCAATCTACTTTTTGCCGATTGTCACGGCGGCGGAATATTTCGGTCCCTGGAGCACCCTGTTTTGGACCACGCTGGCTTCCGCATCGTATTGTGCCTATCTGTTCGACCCTGAGATTCGGCAATACGAAATTGCGGCTGAGAGTTATTGGTTGCTCGCCATCCGCGTCTTGTTTTTCTATCTGGCGGCGATGCTGGTGAACCGGTTTGCGCTGGAAATACGGCGGCAGACGCTGCGCTATCAAGAATTGGCTGCCACTTTGGCAGAAACCAATCGCCGGTTGGAGCAAGCACAGGCGGAGGCGCGGCGCTCGGAACGGCTGGCCGCTCTGGGGCAGCTTTCGGCCGGACTGGCCCATGAGATTCGCAATCCGCTGGGAGTGATCAAGGGTTCAGCCGAGATGCTCACGCAGAAACTCGGCGATTCCAATCCATTGGCCACGGAACTGGCGGGATATATTTCGAGCGAGACCAACCGGCTGAGTGCGCTGGTCACGCGATTCCTGGATTTTGCGCGGCCTTTGCACGCCGACCTCGCGCCGCATGAAATCACAGAAGTGCTGGACCGGGCTTTGAACGATGTCGCGCAATTTCGCAAGGGCGCTCCGGTGCGCGTGGAAAAGCAGTATCAGGCAAATCTCCCGCGGGTTCCTGTCGACGAGGGCCTGTGCGAGCAGGCATTCGTCAATATCATTCAGAATGCATACGATGCTATGGGAACGAACGGGGGAGAGTTGCGCGTGAGTGTGGAGCGGGCACGGCGAAACACACCGGCAGGAAGCGCGGACGGGGTGGAGATCCGCATCGCGGATTCGGGCCCGGGGATTCCGCCGGAGTTGCGGGAACAGATGTTCAATCCATTTGTCACCACGAAGAAATCAGGGGTGGGATTGGGACTGTCGATTGTCTCGAAAATTATCGACGGCCATCATGGGATCATTCGCGTCGAAAATGCAAGAGTTCCCGCGGGAGGTGCGGTGCCCGGAGACGCGACGCAACCAGCAGGCGCATGTTTCGTCATCTTCCTGCCGGCCGCTACGGAAACCAGCACGCCGTCTACTTCTGAGCACTTGGTGATTTCGTGAAAGAAACTCTCCAGCAAGCGAAGCAGGTGCGCGGCAGCATTCTCATTGTGGAGGATGAGGCCAAGATGCGCCGGCTTCTCGAGTTGAACCTTGGGGAAGACGGGTTCACTACGCACTCGGCCGAAGACGCGGAGACCGGACTCAAACTGCTGCGCGACAATCCCATCGATTTGGTCCTGACAGACTTGAAGCTTCCGGGCATGAACGGGCTGGAGTTTCTACAGGCAGTGAAAAGGCAGAATGCCGCGCTGCCCGTGATCGTCATGACCGCTTTCGGCAGCGTCGAGACTGCGGTGGAAGCCATGAAGGCAGGGGCCAGCGATTACGTGCTGAAGCCATTTTCCCTGGCGGAAATGCGCATCGTGGTCCATAAGGAACTCGATGTACGCAATCTCCGGGAAGAGAACCGCACGCTGCGCGAGGCATTGGGCAAGCGCTATTCGCATCCCAACATTGTCGCGCGCAGCCCGAAGATGCAGGAGGTTCTGGCTACGGTGGAGCGGGTGGCTCCCACCAATGCTACCGTGCTGCTCGGTGGCGAAAGCGGCGTGGGCAAGGATCTGATTGCGCGCGCCATTCACGAAAAATCGCGCCGGGCTTCCGGGCCATTTCTCAAAATCAACAGCACCGCCATCCCGGAGAATTTGCTGGAAAGCGAGTTGTTCGGATTCGAAAAGGGCGCCTTTACCGGGGCGGTGGCGAGCAAGCCCGGCAAATTTGAGTTGGCGGACAAGGGCACACTATTTCTTGACGAAATTGGAGATGTCCCACCGGCGACGCAGGTGAAATTGCTCCGGGTGCTGCAGGAACGCGAATTCGAACGCCTGGGAGGCACCAAGACGGTCAAGGTCGATGTCCGCCTGATCGCCGCCACCAACAAGGATCTTCGACAGGCGCTGGAGCAGGGAACTTTCCGCGAGGATCTTTACTACCGCCTTAACGTTGTGCCCATCGACATTGCGCCGCTGCGCGAGCGAAGGGAAGATATCCCCGACCTGGTCAAGCTGTTTATCTCCCGCTGCGATGCGGAGTCCGGCAAGGCGATCGAGGGAATTACGGCACCGGCACTGCAGATGCTGGTGAACTATCATTGGCCCGGCAATGTGCGAGAACTGCAGAACATTGTGGAACGCGCCTGTGCTCTATCCAAAGGCTCCCGGCTCGAAGTAGAAGACATTCATCTGGATATCCGTCCGGGGAAACTAGGGAACGGCGAAGGAGGCTTCCTTCCGGCGGGCATGACACTGGAGCAGTGGGAAGACGAGATGGTCCAGGAGGCGTTGCGACGAGCTCACGGCAACAAGAGCCAGGCGGCGCGGTTGCTGGGGCTTTCGCGCAACGCGCTGCGCTACCGCCTCTCCAAAATCGGAATTACGGACGAAGGGGACAAGGCCGAGTGAAATTCTTATTGACGTTTGTGCTCGTGTTGTCGGGCTGTAGCTCGCTGCTGAACGCTGCGCCCGCGCAGAGCCTGCTGGAGCGGCTGGGCTATCCGGCGGGCACCAAGCTCATCATCATTCACGCGGACGATCTGGGGGAGACCCACGCCGTGAATGCTGCCGCGATCCAGGCATTCGAGCGCGGCGCCGTCAATTCCGCGAGCATGATGGTGGCGTGTCCGTGGTTTCCGGAAATCGCCGACTTCGCCAAATCGCATCCTGATATCGACCTCGGCCTGCACCTGACTCTCACCAGTGAACGCGTGTATTACCGCTGGGGACCGGTTGCCCCGGGGGACCAGGTCCCGACGCTTGTGGATGAGAATGCATATTTGCGTCATGACTGGGACGATCACCCGCGCATTGACCCGAAGCAGGTGGAAACAGAATTGCGCGCCCAGGTCGAGCGTGCGCTGCGCATGGGCGTGCATCCCACGCACCTCGACTCGCACCAGTACCGGCTGATCATGAATGGCAAGGAATTATTCGATGCCATGCTGCGGGTGGCCCACGAATACAAGCTGCCGGTGTTCGTGACCCGAGACTGGTTCGCCCAGTATCCCTATCTCACCTCCAGCGTCGGGCCGGATGACGTGGTGCTCGACCATACGGTGACCATCGACCCCGATGTGCGCGCGCAGAAGTGGGCGGATTTCTATCTCACGGCGCTGAAAAATCTGCAGCCAGGAGTAACCGAGTTCGTCATTCACCCCGGCTTCGATGATGAAGAACTGCGCGCTGCCACTCGCGAGCGTTCCACCTGGGGCGCTGCGTGGAGGCAGCGCGATTATGATTTCTTCACCAGCGACGGATTCCGCCAGGCCCTGCAGCGGGAGAACATCAAGCTGATCACGTGGCGGGAACTGGCGCGCCGATGGGAGAAGAGTAAGGCTGGGAAGAGATAACCCTATTCGGACTTCAGCAGCATGCAGGTGACATCGTCGTGCTGTGGCGTGTTGCCGACGAAAAGGTCGAGTTCGGTCATGAGGCGCTTGAGTAGTTCAGCCGGAGAAAAAGATTTCGCTGCGTCGATCGCGGTCATCAACCGGCCCTCGCCATAATCTTCCGCCCGGGCGTTTTCGGCCTCGACTAATCCGTCGGTAAAGATCACCAGCCAGTCGCCCGGCGCGAGCGTGACTGCTCCCGTCTGATAAGTCACATCCGGCATGATGCCAAAAGGAAGCCCGCCCACGTCGAGACGCTCGATTTGTCCGCTGGCGCGGCGCAGGATGGGATTGTTGTGTCCCGCGTTGATGTACACCAGACGGCGCAGGACGGGATCGTATTCGGCGAGGAACGCTGTGGTGAAACGCAGTCCCCCCTGACTGTTGGTGCATGCGTAACGATTCATGTTGGCGGCGAGTTCAGGCAACGCCACCTGCGCCGTGGACAGGGTTTTGAGACTTGCCTGAAAGGTGGCCATCAGCATGGCCGCCGGGATGCTCTTGCCCGCGACGTCCGCGACAGCCAGAACCACGCGATTTTCCTCATTCGTCTTTCCCGGGCGGGGAAAAACGTCATAGTAGTCGCCGGCCACCGTGTTTGCGGGACGAGTCGAGTAGGCGATGGCCAGCCCGGGAATCTGCGGAGGAGCCCCCGGTAGCAGCCAGCTTTGAATTTCGCGAGCGATCTGCAGGTCGCGCTTCATCACCACGCGGTCGGCGATCTCGAGTATGAGCAGCAGTAACAGGACCAGTGCTGCCCAGAAGTGGAGATCGATCTCGATCGCGAATTCTTTGCCGTTCTCTCCCACATATCTCATTCCGCTGCGCGGAATCATCAACAGGATCAGGGCAGCCAGCAGCAGCACGCGGCGCGCGGGTGAGAGTTTCTCGAATACCGCCCAGAAGAATTCTTTAACCACATGGAGATGGCGGCCCCTAGGGGTGAGGCCTTCCGGAGTCTTTGCCGCAACATCTCTGGAATACAGCCGGTAGCTGGCGCGTGCCTCGGTTTCAAACTGCGACCAGAGTTGGCTGAGCGCGAGGCCCTCAGTGACCCGTCGCCAGAAATTCTGCAGCCGCACCCCGAAGGGGACGGGCTGAACAGGAGCAGGTGCAATCGGCGGAGGGGCAGCAGCCATGACGGTCAGTGGAAATTATAGAGGAACAGGGAATCTTGTAATTTGGTAATTGAGTAATTTTGTAATTTAAAGATCGATCATGGTGACGGTTGATCGAACATGTGCAGTTAAATTACCCAACTACAAAATTACAAAATTACCCAATGTTTCCGAACAGGTTCAGTTGCTCGTCAAACGCCTGCACCGGCCACTTGGTGGCGAAAGCGGCGCGGTCCCGGCGATGGGTGAGCTTGTATTTCTCGCGCAGGCGGGAGATCAGTTGTGACAGGCGTTTGCTGTACGCCGGCGGAAGAAAGGCGCGATCCTGATAACGCTCGCGATAACTCTCCGCCAGATGCGGAAAATTCTGTTCGAGAAAGGGAAGAAAAACCGCCGCCGAGCACGGTTTGAGAAACAACGGGTTAGCAAAAATGTAATCGGCTCCCGCTTCTGCCGCGGCGCGTACGAGAGCTTCGAGATGCGCTGGCGAGTCTGTGATGCCGGGGATTACCGGCGAACAGCTGATTCCGACACGAATTCCAGCCTGCGCCAGTTCCCGTACGGCTTCGATGCGAAGATCCGGCCGCGGGGCACGAGGCTCTAGGATTCTCGCCAGCTCCGTTTCGAGGGTGGTGACGGTGACGTGAACCGAGACCTTATTGGCCCGGGCAACATTTTTCAGAACTTCCAGATCGCGCACGACCAGATTGGACTTGGTAACAATCCCTAACTCGAATCCGCGGTGCCGCGAGAATTCTTCCAGAATACCGCGAGTGACCTCGAAACGACGCTCGGCGGGCTGGTAAGGATCGGTGGCGGTCCCCAGCGCAATCGATTCGTCGGCTTTCACCCGCTTCAATTCCTGACGTAACAACTCCGCGGCGTGTTGTTTCACATAGATTTTCCGCTCGAACTCCAGGCCGTCCCGCATCTCCATGAACTCGTGCGTGTAGCGCGCATAGCAATACTTGCAAGCGAATTCGCACCCGCGGTACGGATTGATGGTCCAGGTAAAGGGCATAGCGCGATTGCTGACGCAGCGGTTCAGCAGCGACTTCGAAGGCAGGGTGAAATACTCAACATTGTGCCCCTCCCGAATGGATTCGCCATTCGCCGCCAGCCGTGCAATGCCGACCAGGTGGGGTTTCTCGGAAACGGGGAGTAAGGGCAGGGAAGCCATCATATTCGCCTTTTCTTCGCCAATCGTACCGACGGTACAAAGCTGTGTCAAGCGGCCCGCGCATAATCTATCTGGATAGAGTCGGCTCCCCTGGGTCCCTGAGCCCTGGCCCTAACCCTATTCCCCGGTTCTGGCGAATCGACGAGCGCTCCTTCGAATCTCCGCTGACTCACCGGGAATGCGATGCACGCTGTAAATAGAAACTAGGAGGCACCATGCGGCATGATTCTCAAGAACGCCCATCTCCCCGCCGATAGAGGAATCAGCGACGGCTGCAGAGTGCGCCTTGCACATGGGACCCTCATTGTCATCATGCGGCGAACATTATTGGCCCGGAGGGGCTCGGCGGCATGCCGCTTTGATTCTCACCGTAATCCTTGGCGTGTTCTGGGCAGTGTCCTCCGGGTGGGCGCAGACCATCAAAGCGAGGGGAGAGCGCAAAGTGATCAGTCGCGTGGACATCACTTACCCGAAACTCGCGCAGCAGATGCGGCTGCGAGGGACCGTCAAGGTCAGCGCGACGGTAGCGCCTACGGGGAAGGTCGTGAAGACGGAGCTGATCGGCGGCAGTCCCGTCTTTGTCCCTTATGCCTTGAATGCCGTGAGCTTGTTGAAATGGGAGCCGGGCCCTAAAGAAACGACCGAGATTGTCGAAATTGACTTTGTGCCCAGCGTGCGACAGTAGGCCGGGTAAGGAACTTCGTACCGGGCAGAATCTCTCCTCGTAAAGACGCAGCTCGCTGCGTCTCTATGCGATGTGAGCCGCAAGGCTAAGACGAACAGGCAGCAATCTACTGCTGCCCGGCCGTACTCTCCGCAGCCTTCTCGAAAAGCTTGGGATCGAGTTGCGGATTCACTTCGATTTTCTTGAATTCCGCAGTGCTGGTCGGCTGTCCATTCTGCTTGTTCTCGTGCTTGTAAGGCATGGTGAGCCCGTCGGCAGTGCGCCAGTCGGCCAGGTCGGTTTCTCCTTCGAATGGTCCCTGCTGGCCCATACCTTTGTACCTTTCGCGCAAAATGTAGCCGGACTTGGGATCGATATACCACCGCACCCACGGAATCGCGCCGCCAATGTCGAGAATGGCAGCATCCACGTCGCCGACCTTTTCCGTGCCGTTCGCGGCAAAGCTGAATGCAGAATCATCGGCATGCTGGGCGACGTAAACCAAATCGTGGTGAAGTTGCGACAGCATCTCCGATTTCTGCGCGGGTGGCATGCTTCGCGTCCCCATTCCCGGCAGCGACATAAACGCCGCCTGCGGAGACGCCACGATGGTCAGTTTTCCCTGCGGGATCTGCATTTCCACGTGCATGCTGTCGGGAAAGGCGACGTAAACGTCAACCGGGGAGGGAGGTCCACCGGCATCGCTCTCCGAAATATTGACGTGCATGGTTTTGATGGACTGAAGTTTGGGCAGTCCTCCCATGGCAGCGGCCACTTTCGCGGCCAGCGCTTTGCCTTCGGCATTGGACGCCGCCGGCTTGCTCTCCTCTTTATCTTCCGGCGGAGGTGGAATGGTGATGTTGATCTCCTTCACCGGACCCAGCGATGACAGCGGCTTGTCGAACTCTTTGGTGTTGCCCACGACCAGCACTGCCAGTTGATCTTTGTGCAGATACTTCGCCGCCACCGCATTTACCTGGGCTGCCGTGACCTTCTTGATCTCCGCCTGGTATTTGTCGAGCCAGTCTGGAGGATAGCCGTAATACTCGTAAGTCATGCGCTCGACCAGAATTTTGTCGGGAGAAGCCAGGCGGAAAATAAATGCGTTCAGGATGGCGTCTTTGGCGCGCTGGATTTCGTCTTCCGTGATGGGTTCCTTCGTAAGGTTCGTCACGTCCTCATCGACGGCCTGCACGGCTTCCACCGTGCTCTGGCTTTTCGTGCCCATCGAAATCTGCAGGATGCCAGGATGCCCAAAATTGGTCCCAATCCCGCCACCCACGCCATAGGCAAGGCCGCGCTTGGTGCGAATGTCGTTAAACAAACGGGACGAGAATCCTCCACCGAAGGCTTCGTTGAAAACGCTGATGGCGTAGTAGTCAGGATTATCGCGCGTCGTGCCCATCGCGACCATGCGAATGTTGCTCTGGTTCACGTCTTCTTTGGGGATCAGATAATACCCGGGCTTGGCAGGATTGTACTGAATGTTGTTCTTGGGAAAGGCCGGGCCTTTGGGCCAGGACTCAAAAGCAGCGCGCAGCCGCGATTCCATCGCCGCGGAGTCGAAATCCCCGCTTATTCCCAAAATAATGTTGTTGGGATGAATGTACTTGCCGTGCCAATCGATTAGATCCTGGCGGATGATGGCGCCTACCGTGGAATATTCCGGGATGCGCGCGTAAGGATTCTCCGGACCGTAAGCCAGTCTCACCGCCTCCCGATGCGCGATTTCGCCAATCTCGTCATTGCGGCGGGAGATCGCATCCTGCATCGCCTTGCGGGCAATGTCGATTTTCTCGGCGCGAAACTCGGGGTTCTGCAGGACATCGACGAAAGCTTTGAAGACGTCGTCAAGATCGCCCTTCAGGCAAGAGAAGCTGATGGTGGTGGAGTCGGGGCCGCCGCCGGTTTCGACTTTCGCGGCGCGTACTTCGAGGAAGTCATCCAGCTGGTCGCCGGTCTGCGACTTGGTGCCGCCGGTCCGCCAGACCTCGCCATAGATATCGACCAGTCCTGCTTTGTCCGCGGGTTCGTTGACGGATCCGCCGCGAATGCGGGCGCTGGCGTCGATCAGGGGCAATTCGTGATCCTCCTGCAGGAAGATCACCATGCCGTTGGAAAGCTCGATGCGCTTGGGTTGCTGCGGTTTGAATGCGGGAAGCTGCGGGACGGGAATCTGCTTCCAGTTCGTAACCTGCCCGGCCGCGTGCTGCGCAGGAAGCGTCGTCGCCATCGCTAGCAGAAGTAAAAGAAGGTTTTTCATTGCGCACCACCTTGGTCAGCGGCGCCCGATGAGGGCTGCTCACCCTGCTGAGGAGCTCCTCCGGAACCTGCGTTCTCGATGATGCCGACGGTGCGGTTGGTATCGGTGAACACCTGGCTCGCAATGCGTCGAATATCGGCTTTGGTGACCTGGTCAATGCGGTCGACGGACCGAAATAGTTCTCGCCAATCGCCATAGCGCGTTTGATAGATCGCCAGTTGCGTCGCCAGCCCCTCGTTGTCGGCAAGGCCGCGAATCAGGTTGGCCTTGCTGCGGGTCTTGATCATCTTCAGTTCGTCGTCGCTGATGTCTTCCTTCTTGAGCTTATCGATCTCCGCATGGATGGCTTCGGCCATTTCATCGGGTTTGTGCCCAGGGAGCGGGACGGCGATAAACGCAAACAGGTGCGGGTACTTGATTCCCGGATACCCGGTCAAGCCTTCACAGAAGGAAGCAATCTTTTTATCGCGGACCAGGGAGCGATAAAGCCGCGAGGTGCGGCCCTCCGAGAGCAGATCGCTCAAGGCATCGAACACGGCATCGTCTTTGCTGCGGTAATCGGGGCGGTGATAGCCCTCCATGTAAATCGGCTGCGAGGTCTCTTTCAGCAGCACGCGGCGTTCCGAATTCTGCGGAGGCTCCTGGGTCGTGCTCTCGTCTGGCCTGGGATGAGCGGGGAGCCGTCCGAAATATTTCTCCAGGATCGGTATGGCTTGCGCCGGTTTCATGTCGCCCGCTACCGCGACCACCATGTTGGAGGGCACATAGTATCGATCGAAGAATTTCTGCGCGTCAGTCGCCGAGAAATGATTCAAGTCCGAAATCCAGCCGACCGTGGGCCGGTGATAGGGATGGGCAGAAAAAGCCTCTGCAGTGAATTGTTCCAGCAGTCGCCCGAACGGATTGCTGTCGGTACGCATGCGCCGTTCTTCAATCACCACATTGCGCTCTTTGTAAAACTCGCGCATCACCGGGTGCAGAAAGCGCTCCGACTCCAGGTATGCCCACAGCTCCAGGCGATTCTCCGGCAAGGAATAGTGATATTCTGTCATGTCCAGGCTGGTGGAGGCGTTCATGTCTTCGCCGCCATTTTGCTCGATGATTTTGCCGAATTCGTTGGGGACGACGTACTTGTCGGCTTCGGTGATCGCATCCTTCCAGGTTTTCTCCAGTTGTTTCAGCTTGGCCTGGTCCTGATCCACCCGTTTATCACGCTCTCGGATGTAGGCCGAATACGCCGCCTCCACCTTCTCCAGGGCCGGTTTTTCGGCAGCATAGTTCTTGGTTCCAATCTTGTCTGTGCCTTTGAATGCCATGTGCTCAAACATGTGCGCCAGCCCGGTTTGTTGCATGGGGTCCTGAACCGACCCCGCATCCACCATCGTATAAAACGAGAACACAGGCGCTTCCGGACGCTCGCAGACGATCAGCGTGAGGCCGTTGGCGAGCTTCTTCACGGTGACCCGCTTTTCAAACGAGGCCACATCCTGGGCAGCAACCAGGGCAGACAGCAGCAGTACAGCACACGCGATTTGCAGAGTACGAATTTTCATTGGACCTCCCATGGGTGGGCGGATCTTTCTGCGGAACGCATCATTTGGACGGACCAGCGGGGCAGAAGTTTGAAAGTACGTGGATCGCAGGGAGCTTGTCAAACCGCGAAACCGCACCTTTTCGGCCTTCCGGCTTAGGAGCAACCCTGTATTTCGCGGCCGCAGCCGTTTCAGGCACAATGGCAGAACGGAGATCACGTGGCTGAATCCTCGGTGGTCGAAATTCAGGGCAGGGAACTGAAGCTCTCGAACCTGCAGAAGGTCCTCTATCCCGTCACGGGATTCACCAAAAAAGACGTCATCGATTATTACGTGCGGATCGCGCCCGCGATTTTGCCGCACATCTCAGGCCGGGCCCTGACTCGCAAGCGGTATCCCGACGGAGTCGATAAGGAACCGTTCTTTGAAAAGAACGCGCCCATGCACAAGCCGGATTGGGTGAAGACGGCTCCCATATGGAGCGAAGGTGGCCACCGCACCGTCTACTACATTCTGGCGAACGATCTGGCGACGCTGGTGTGGCTCGCT